>CADBOH010000052.1 GCA_902796285.1 uncultured Eubacteriales bacterium
AGCGTTTATGTTCTTTCTAAAGAAGAAGGTGGACGTCATACTCCATTCTTCAATGGTTACAGACCACAATTCTACTTCAGAACTACTGATATCACTGGTGTAATCGAACTTGAAAAGGGTGTTGAAATGGTTATGCCTGGCGACCACGTTAATATGACAATCACTCTTATTAGCCCAGTTGCTATTGAACAAGGACTTCGTTTCGCTATCCGTGAAGGTGGCAGAACAGTTGGTTCTGGTGTTGTTTCAACAATCATCGAATAATTTTGAATTACAAAAAAAGACTGGAAATAATCCGGTCTTTTTTAGTTAAAAATTAAAAGAGCTAGCAAAAGTTAGCTCTTTTTGTTTAAGTTAATAAGTAAATCCTTGATTGCTTTACCTCTATGAGAAACGCTATTTTTTTCTTCTGGCGTTGCAGACGAAAAGGATTTGCCAAGCTCATCACTATAAAACAAACAATCGTATGCAAAATTGCTATTACCATCTTTTTCTGTTAAAATATGACCAAAAGTTTTACCTATGCCTTGCACAATTGTTCCATCTGGCTTTAGCAAGACAAGATTGCACATAAAATATGCCGTTCTATCAGGTTTATCAAGTAAATTTTTAAGCAGTTTTTGTCTGTTTGCTTCATCGTCATGGTTGCCACCATATCGTGCACTATATATACCCGGCTCACCATCTAGGGCGTTAACGCACAATCCACTATCATCTGCTAGAACATCATATTTAAGGCCTCGGGCTTTTAAGAACTTAGACACAGCTTGTGCCTTTATTAACGAATTTTCATAAAAAGTTTTTCCATCTTCTAGAATATCATCACAAAAACCTATTTCTTCCATAGGTATAATGTTTGTTTTTAATATCTGTTTAAATTCTTCAATTTTATGTTTATTGTTGGATGCAAGTACTATTGTATTCATATTTTATGTCCCTTAATCATTTTATCATAAATTTAAGTGCCAGTAAAGCAATTGCCTCAATTTGCTTTATACTTTTGTTTTTTTATGATATAATTAACTTAAATAGGAGTAAAAATGGGATTTTTTGGCGGCGTGTTTAAAGCCTTGGGATTTGAAAGTGAAACTAAGGTAAAAAAGAATAAAAAAAGCACAAAAGCAACATATAAATTAAATAGCGATAAATATTCGAGAACAAATCAAATCGATGGTGTTCCGGTTTATTATCCAGAAAATTTGGAACAACTTGTTGAATTTGTTGAATTTGTCAAAAATAAAAAAGCAATAATTATTTCTCTTCAAGATTGTGATAAAGAGATGGAAGTGCGTATTAATGATTATGTGAGAGGGTTTATAAAAGGGTCCAACTCAAAAATTGTAAATTTGGATGAAAATAAGTTGTTTTTATTGTTGCCGGAGGGGATGGAAATTGAAGAATAAAAAATTATTTTGGATGATTTTTTTGTCGGTTGCAATTGTTGGGGTAGTTTTGCTTATTGATTTGCTGACAAAATATTATATTTTTAAAAGACTTCCAAACAATGGCAACAGTATGGATGTTATGCCTGGCTTCATCAATTTTGTGCATGTTGAAAACAAAGGGGCTGCATGGGGTATTATGGCCGGCAGACCTATATTTTTGATCATCGTTTCGATTGTAATTTTGGCGCTATATTTGACATTTTACATTTTGAAATTGAAGCATTTAAAAAATGGAATTAGTCCATTACTTGCTATAAGTGCGGGCTTAATTGCAGGGGGATGTTTTGGCAATCTTTTTGACAGACTCGTTTTTGGTTACGTAAGGGATTTTATTAATTTTCAATTTTTCAATTTTCCTGTTTTTAACTTTGCAGATGTTGCCGTTACGTGTAGCATTATCCTGATGGTTGTTTATTTGGCTTTTGTTTATCCAAAAGAAAGTGATAGCAGGGTAAAATCAAAAAATATTGATAAAAACGCCAAAAATATGCCTAAAAATGATGAAAATAGCGATATTATCATTAAAAATCCTAAAAAAGAAGAATTAAATGATGAAAAGAAAGGGGAAGATGATGAAGGGGGAAATTGAAGTTTTAAAAGATGAAGAACTTTTGAGACTGGACGTTGTTGTATTAAATCACTTTCCAAATTTAACTCGTTCCCATATAAAAACCTTGATTGATGACGGCAAAATTCTTGTCAACAGTAAAAAGGTTAAAGCAGGCGAAAAGGTTAAAGCGGGGCAAGTTGTAGCTTATGACTTTGATGAGGTAAAGCCTTTAAGTGTTGAGGCGGAAAATATTGATTTTGACATTGTTTATCAAGATGAAGATTTAATAGTTATAAATAAGCCGCAGGGGCTTGTAGTACACCCATGTGCATCAACAAAATCAGGCACTCTTGTAAATGGTCTTTTATATAAAATTAAAGATTTAAGTGGAATAAACGGCGTTCTTAGGCCGGGCATTGTGCATAGGCTTGATAAAGATACATCTGGGCTAATGCTTGTTGCTAAAAACGATATGGCACATGCCAGTTTAGCAAAACAAATTAAGGATAAAGTTTGCAAAAGAGTTTACGTTGCTTTGTGCGAAGGTGTTTTTAAAAATGATGAAGGTCATATTGAAACACTAATTGAAAGAAGCAAGAGCGACAGAAAAAAAATGATAGTCTCAGATAAAGGCAAGCAGGCCATCACAAATTACAGGGTTTTAAAAAGATATGCAAATAAAACGCTTGTTGAATTTTCTCTGCAAACTGGGAGAACACATCAAATTCGTGTTCACTGCAAAATGATGAATCATCCAATAGTTGGGGATCCGGTGTACGGAAAGGCAGTTGCATCACTAAAAGGGCAACTTCTTCACTCATATAAAATTTCATTTTATCATCCAAGGACAAACGAACTTAAAACTTTTGAAATTGACCTGCCGGAATACTTTAAAAATTATATTAAAAATTTAAAATAAAAAAGCACCTGTTTGGCAGGTGTTTTTTTATGAGTTTGGCATCTGGAATTCTGTAATTCCAATATGTTTTTTCTTTCTTTCAATTTCAATCAAAGAAGAAACAAGATCACGCACTTTGTATGGATTTGCTATGTGGCGAAGGTGAAATTGTGGGGCAGTGGCATCGTTAGATGAAATTCTTATTGTACCAGTTTTAAAAATTTTATCAGCAAGTGAAAGATGCATTGAAACGTCATAACATCTGTAAATATTAATTTCATCGATTACAGCAGAAAGAAATCCCTTATGTCTAAAGAATTTAACCCATTCGCCTTCTTTTTTTACTATATAATATCTATAAAAAGAAATTGGTAAACCAAAGTGTCTTTTTCTATCGTGCCAGATTACTTCACAATCTTTATCAAACTTCATTGTGACCTCCCAAAATATATATTTATTTTATAATAAAAATGGTTAAATGTAAAGGGTTTTTTTAAAAAAAGTTTTCTTTTTATTTATATTATTTTACTAGATATATTATTACAGCAATTACTTAATATTTGGCTTTTGAAATTCTGTAACCCCAATACCCCTTGCCTTTCGTTCTTGCTCAATAAGAGAGGATAATAAACTTCTAAATTTATAAGGTTCTTTTACGCTTTTGATTGTTATAACAGGGTTGGAGTCGTCATTTGCTTTCATGGTGATAGTGCCTGTTTTAAATATTTTATCAGAAAGCGTCATGGTCATTTGCACATCAAAACATCTATAAATGTTTACTTCATCTATGAGTGCAGAAAAAACTCCTTCATGGCTAAAAAATTTAAGCCACTCGCCAGGCTTTCTTACTAAATAATATCTTGTAAATGAAATAGGAAGACCAAAATATCTTTTTTTGTCTTGCCAAAGTATTTCACATCCTTTTTCAAACTTCATAATTGCTCCTTATTTCATTTTAAAGTATTTTTAAGTAAATGTAAAGCCTTTTTACATACAAAAAGGAGGGATTTCCCTCCTTTTTTGTGTATAAATGACTTTTTCTTTTATTTTCCGCCGCATCCGCCGCAAAGAAGTAAAAGAAGAATTAAGGTGCAGCAATCCATACCAAATCCGTTGCCGTTACCGCACAAGCATTGCAAAATCAAGATCCAAAGGATAAGATTGCAGCAATCACATCCGCCAGTCATGCCGCCAAATCCGCCACAACCGTTGTTGTTGTTAAAGAAATTCATTTGTTCCTCCTAAAATTTCATATGTAATTGTAGAAAAGATTTTTCTTTTCACATTATCATATTACTAAAATTAAGGATAAAATGTGCATACAAATGTTAATTTTTTTATTTAAACTTAAAACGACCTCTTTCCTTTTTGTTTTCGACAAAAGAAGTGCTTTTTTGACAGCATAAATTTGACTGTGCTCCGCAAAATATTTTTGATTATAAATAGCAATTTAGTTGACTTAAATTTTAAAATGATTTACAATAGGTTGTTATTATATATATCTTTTAATTAGAGGGGTTATTATGAATAAATCAAAGACTAAGAATAAAAGCTTATTAAAAACATTTGCAGCAGGGTTTGCACTTATTTTGTCAACTGCATTTTTCCCAGCAAGTGCAGTAGCTTTTGCTGCTGACTTTAATGGCGAAACAGAAGTCAACAACAATACAAACAGAATTGAGGTTGGACAAGCTGGCCAAAGCACAAAAACCAAGGTTAAGAAAGGCGAACTTGTCACTATTCCTGTTGGGGAATATCATGGAGTAACATCTGGTAAAATTGGCGTTATTGGCAATTCAAGTATCACGATAATGTACAAAACTACTGGCGAGGTTGTTGATGTTATTGCTGGCAAGACTGATGCAGAGGTTGAAGACCTTAATTTTGTTGCTGACAAAGTTGGAACTTATGTAGTTACTTACAAAGTTGTTGATGGCGGAAAAGAATACACATATGACATGGTTGTTGTTGCAACTGCAAGTGATGCAACTTTTGAATTCACAACAAATGATGAAAACGTTTTGCCAACCGTTTACGATACAAAGATTGCTGATGCAAAAGATATTGTTTTGCCACTTCCACTTGTTAATGATGAAAATGGTGACACAATTGTTGATGGACAATTCAAGTATTATACAACTGACAAGACTGGTGCTGGTGTAACAGAAGACCAATATGTTTATGTTAGCGTAACAAACGGCAGTGAGGCTATCACAGTTAAAACTGGTGATGACAAACTATATATTGATGGACAAGAACTCACAGATGATGCTGAAACTTTGGATGGACAAGAATTTAAAGTTACTTATGCTTACTATGAAGTAAGAGATGGCAGAGGAGTTTACGTTACATCAACAAGCAAAACTTTCACTGTAAGAGATGGTTATTACTATAAAGATAGCACAAAGAGTGATGCAAAGAGAGGACTTGATCTTGAAGCAACATGGGCAACATCTATTCCAGATAGTGCTGTTGTTGGAGTTGCAAAGACTTTACCTGCAATTAACGCAAAAACAAGTGCAGAAAATTCTCCTGCAAGTGAAACTGTAAACGTTTACTACACAATCCAAGTATTAAAGATGGATGGTGACGGAAAATATACTATCGATGTTACAGATGACACGTTGACTGATGGAAATGTTTTCAAAGCAGTAGAAGAAGGCTCATATAAATTTGTTTACACAATTTCAGATTTCTATGGCAATCATCCAAACACAACAAGATCATTTACAATTGATAAAGTAAAAGATACACAAGCAGCAAAAGTTTATATGTATGATGCAGGTGACTATGAAGTTGTAGACAATGTTTACACAACTGCTGAAAAGAAACTTAAAACTCAAACTGTTACACGCAACGTTGTTGTTTACGCTATTGCGGGAACTGACAATATGGTTGCAAACGAAGATGTTACTGTTAGAAGAGAAGTAAGAGATGCTAGCTCAATCAAGAGATTTGTAATTGGCGTTGCTGATTACCAAAAGGCATATAATGAATATAACTTGATTTTTGCACCTTCAAAGGCAGACGAGGATTCAGTTTACAAGCAAATCGTAAATGATAACTATGAAATCTTCAAACAAATGACAATTGCTGGTGAAGATACAACTGATGAAGAAGCTATTCGTGATTGGCTCCTTGCACACAAATATTTAATCGTTACAACATCATACAATAAAGATGTTGATGGACAAGATATTGTTGCTGATGCTACTGGCACTGCCGATGAAATCAAAACTGCTGATATCGAAGCTATGATCGAAGAAGGTTATGCATATATTCCAGCAGAAACAACAAATAAAAATTATGTATTCACTGAGCAAACATACAATGTTTACTACTTTGCAAGTGATAACAACAATGCTGAAAATTCTGTTTATTACAGCATTAAGTTGACAGGTGACTTTACTGATAGTTCTGTTCCAACACTCACATTTGCAACAGATCTTCAAAATGTTTATCTTCCAGATGAAACTGTAACATTTAATGTAGCAACCGCTACTGATACTGTTGATACAGCAGCAAGACTTGATGTTGTTACTGCTTACAGATTCCTTGCAGAAGATAAGGCAACAGCAGTTGCTTCTACAACAACAGACAAAACACTTAGATACGTTATCGCGGGCCAAGTTGCCGCAAAAGATACAAACAAGTGGTATGTTACTGAGCAAGATGCAAATGGCCTTGTTGAATCTGAAGGCTGGTATGTTGATGGAACAAAAACATCATACTCAATTAACCTTGCAAATGCCCCAGCAAATGCAAAATATGTTGAAGTTTTATGCTATGCAGTTGATGACTACGGCAATGTAGGATTCTTTAACAAGATTATTCAAATTGCAGATGCAACCGATGGAGATATGCCTGTTCTTTATAGAGTAGTTAATGCTCCGGATACGCATGCACATATTGAAGCTCCAAACACAATTGTACTTCCAACATTGCAATACAAAGACTCAAAAGCTGAGTATATGCATGCAGATGTAACTGTTTATAAACTTGCTGCCGATGGCACAAGAAAAGTTATGCAAAACAGCGGAATGAGAACAAGTTATGACACAATTAGAGGAGTATTTACTGTTGATGCTGGTCAATTTAACGCTTCAACTGAAGGGACATACCAAGTTGTAGTTACAGTTGTTGACTCTGGTAACCATAGCGTAACAACTTACTTTAACTACACAGTAGTTGGCGGAGTTATTGTTGAAGATCCTGAAATTGAAAACGTAACTTCTGAAAGCAAAAACTTGGCTGTTGATGAAAGCTTATATCTTGTTCCACCTACAGTATCTGTTACAAAATCAGATAGCTATGGATATGTTGGACTTGACGCAGAAGATGATTCAAACACAGCAACATACTATACAACAACTGTTGTTTCTGCTTCAACAAGTGATTACGAACTTGATCAATACTACTTTACACCAAAAGCAAAGGGAACATACAAACTTCAATATAATGTATTCTTAATTAGATATGCAACAGAAGCATTGAATAATGGCACAGTTAAATTTGTTGATGGCAAGTTGGTTTATGTTGATGGAACTGATGAGTACTTTGTTTACTATGAAAAGAACAGCGAAGGCAACTATGAATTACACTTCAACACTGATCCATATTTAAGTGGAGCTGCTACTGAACTTGAAGATAGCAAGAAAGCCGATGCAGAAGTAGTTGTTAAAGGATTTGTTCTTAAGAGCAATGTTCAAACAGTTACAGTTGATTCAGTTGTAATCAAATCACTCACTGTTGGTGATGCATATCAAAAAACTCAATACACAACAACTGGTGAAAAACTTGAAATCGTTAAACCAGAAGTTGTTGTTTCTGGAAAGGGCGGGGTTAACCTTGCTGACTCAAAAGTTACTATTACAGTTACATCAGGTTCTACAACAAGAACTCTTGCAACAATCACTTTTGATAAGTGGGAAGAACTTGTTGCAAGCAATAGCGACTTTGAAGTTGTTGGCAATAAGATTAACTTAAAACTTGATAGAAACGGAAGATATACAATCAAATATTCAATTCAAGCACAAGATGAAGTTGGACAAAACGTTGGTGACGCAAAAACACTTGAATATACAATTTCAAACGGTGACGTTGTTGGCCCAGAAATCACTTTTGAAGATAACTTTGTAAATGCAAAATATGCTTTGGGTGATGAACTTGTTCTTAATATGGCAGGTCTTACAGTTTCTGATAAGGTTACAACAGATACTGACACATTGCTTTCAACTATGACTGTTAAACTTACCAATGAGGATACAGACCAATCTTGGACTCTTGAAAATACTGCTGAGGATGGAAAATATTCTTACGAGCACACACTTAACGTAGCTGGTGATTATACTCTTACAATTACAATTAGAGACGAAGCCGGCAACAAGACAGAAAAATCTATTTCGTTTACTGTTGCAACAGAAAGCTCAAAAGCAGTAGATGCAAAAGAGGTTCTTGGTGGAGTTCTTATTGGAGTTTCAGTTGCTATTCTTGTTGGCGTAGTTGCATACTTTGTTGTTTCAAAGGTTAAACTCGACAAAAAAGAAAAGAGATATTCTGAAAACAAAAAAGATAAAAAATAAAAAAAGCGAGGATTAATTCCTCGTTTTTTTATCTTAGTACATTGATGAACCATCACCCCAAGTTGGATAATTTGGTTCTTTTTCTTCAAGTTTTTCAACTTTTACGGCTCTTTGCTTTTCAACTTGTGCAATTGCTTTTTTAAGTGCCTCTAATTCTTCATCTGTCATATCTTTTACAACATCTACAAAATCTTTTGCTTTCATCTTTCTTCCTCCTATTCTGCAATCATTAT
>CADBOH010000053.1 GCA_902796285.1 uncultured Eubacteriales bacterium
AAAAGGTATTTCTGGGTATACCGACATAGTTGATGATGGTGCTGCTTGGGCACTTGCATCTTTAGACAATTTTGTTTATTATGTTCAAGATGGAACAAGAGCTAAACTTCAACTAGATGCAAACGCGAATATCGCTGGGGCCGATTTGTATGATATTTTGTTAGGAAATACAAATGCAGATGTTTCTGCTGCTAACATTGTTTATAAATCAATAAATGAACATGTTCAAGGACTTAGTGCAGAGCAAAAGGATAAATATCTTACACTTATGTTTGGCAGCGAAAGAGCAGTTACTGATTCATTATTCTCAAGAACAAAAGTTGGCGCGGTTAATGTCCCAACTAAAAAGCTTGTATACATTGGCGGAAGAGTTAAAGAGGGAATGAACTATGTTGCAGAGATGACTGATTTAAGTGAACTTACTGCATCATATGATGATCTTGACGCAAAGTACAAAGAAGTATTTACAACAGCTGAAGATTATGCATTGGCATACAATATTGTGAATGAAGCAAATCTTCCAGATGTAGGGAAACTTGCGGCTATTAACTTGTATATGGATTACACGTATCAGTTAAAGCTTATTTATATGCTTTATGGACAAGAATATGATATACTTTTTAAAGGCCATCCAAGAGAACTTGTCGATGGTGCATGGGAAGATTCTCGTTATACTGTAGGCGCTGGCGAAGATGCTGTTGTTTATACAAGCTTGGAGCAAACGCTTGTAAGAGCATTCTATGCACAGGATTCAATGGGTAAATTTATTGGAATTCTTCCAGGAGGAGTTGCAGCAGAAAACTTTGCTTATCTTGGATATGACTTTGCTATCGGTGGGGTTTCAAGTTCAACTTACACCGGATATGATCCAACAGTAATTGTTGAATTTATTCAAACAGTAAACAACATAACAATCCAAACTGAAAACAATGTTAAGGCTAGATATGCTGCTGGCTCACTTAACTGGACAAAAGGTGAAGAAGAAAATTACACCACTCTTATGCTTAATCAGGGACAAACATATAAGGTACTTGCGCAATACTTTGCTGCGCATGAAAATGCTATTCTTGCGGCAAAATATCAAGCTGCATTTAAAGCATGGCTTATTGCAACAAGCGACGATGTAACTGAGGATAATGTTGAAAATTACACAATTGATAGACAAGGAAACATTGTTCTTGCATAATAGATGAGAATTGTTAAAAGGCGCAAAGCATAAAAGTGCTTTGTGCCTTTTAAGATAAGGGAGAACTTATGGAAAAAACTTTAAAAGGAAAAAAAAAAAAAAAAAACATACTAGCGATAATTGCTCCAGCATTCCTATTGTTTGGCGCAATATTCTATATAGTTTCAAGTTTTATAAACTCAAATAGACTGCCGGCACTTCAAATTATGACTGCATTCGGAGTTTTTGTTCTATTATTTATGCTTATAAATCTTGCATATCTGATTTGTAAAATCACATATGATTTTAAGCAAAAAACATGTTATGAGTATCAAGATATCTGTAAAAATAGACTTATAAATAAGTGCTATAATTTTTTGTGTAAATATCAAAATTGGATAGAAATTGGTTTGTCAGTTATAACTATTGTTGCTTCGGTTATGCTTTTATTATTGTTTGGAAGCAAAAATATTAAATTTTACTGGAAAGTTGATTTCCGTATAGTTTTTGTTTTGGGGGCGTTGTTGCTTTATTCAGTTTTTACAACCTTAGTTTCAAAGGATAAAAAAGCTTTTATAATGGGATGTATATTTACAATTGCACAATTAGGAGTTTGGGTTTACTTATTGGCTACATCTTGTATCATGATGTATGGTGAAATAGGCGCGTATACAGATTGGTTTGCCTATCATATTGTCATGATTGTATTCTGTATATTATCATTTATGCCTTATCGACTTATTGCAGCGCAAGGAAGATATACTGATATACTTTCTACAACTAGTGTCGGATTGGGGGCCATAAATTTCATTTTTGGAACATTTATGTATTTTGCTACAAATATTGCAAAAAAGATTATAAATGGCACTACGCAAAATATTGATGTAAGTGCTGCAATGTCAGTTCTTTCAAAAGTTCATGCTATAGTTTTTATTATTTTCGGGATTAGTATTGCTTTAATTATTGGTAACATTGTTGCAAACTTAAGAAGATTTATTAAAACAAAAGATGTTTTAGGTATTATTGATGTTGCTATTGGTGTGGTAGGAATAATATTGTGTACAATTGGGATTTTTACTTTTACAAAATTTATGTTATATTTCCCAACTCAATATGTATAAATTTTGGAGGAATAATGAAAGAGTTAGTTTTAAAAAGATGTTTAAAATGTGGGGCACTTGTAGAGGTGCTTGAAGATTGCACATGTAATGATTGTGGAATTAAATGTTGTGGGCAAAATATGGTTAAGGTTATGCCAAACTCTGTTGATGCTGCATTTGAAAAGCATGTTCCAACATTTGAAGTAAAAGGCGACAAAATTGTTGTGAAAGTTAATCATGTTATGCAAGACGACCACTTTATTGAGTGGATTGCTTACCTTACTGAAAATGAAGAAACAAAAATATGTTTAAGGCCAGGGCAGGAAGCGATAGCTAAATTCAACTATAAAAGAGGAGCAAAACTTTATGCTTATTGCAACAAGCATGGGCTTTGGGAAGCAGAGGTCAAATAATCACTTTTATAAGACAATAAAAAATCACCGAAATTTCGGTGATTTTTTGTTTTATTTACATTATTTTCTTGGATTTTTGATATTTGCTTGAGCTGCTGCAAGGCGTGCAATTGGTACACGGAAAGGTGAGCAAGAAACATAATCAAGTCCAATAGCATGGCAGAATTCAATTGAAGATGGATCTCCACCATGTTCTCCACAAATTCCACAGTGAATATCTTTTCTTGTCTTGTGACCAAGTTCAACTGCCATTTTCATGAGGGCACCAACGCCAACTGTATCAAGTCTAGCAAATGGATCTGATTCATAAATCTTTGCTGCGTAGTAGCTTGGCAAGAATTTTCCAGCGTCATCACGTGAGAAACCAAATGTCATTTGAGTGAGGTCGTTTGTACCAAAGCAGAAGAATTCGGCTTCTTTTGCGATTTCATCAGCAGTGAGGGCAGCACGTGGGATTTCAATCATAGTACCAACGTGGTAGTTAAGTTTAACTTTTGCTTCTTTAATAAGAGCTTCTGCTGTTTCAACTACTATCTTTTTGCAGTATGCAAGTTCTTTTACTTCACCAACAAGAGGAATCATAATTTCAGGAGTTACGTTCCACTTTGGATGGCGTTTTTGAACATTGATTGCAGCTTTAATAATAGCTTTTGTTTGCATAATTGCAATTTCAGGATAGGTTACGGTAAGCCTGCATCCACGGTGACCCATCATTGGGTTGAATTCGTGAAGGCTATCACAGAATTGTTTGATTTCTTGAACAGTCTTGTGTTGAGATTTTGCAAGAAGTTCAATATCTTTTTCTTCTGTTGGAACAAATTCATGAAGAGGTGGGTCAAGGAAACGAATTGTTACAGGATTTCCTTTAAGCGCTTCCATAAGTCCTTCAAAGTCAGCTTGTTGCATTGGCTCTAAAGCGTTAAGAGCTTTAACTCTTTCTTCAAGTGTTTCAGCGCAGATCATTTCACGGAATTTTTCAATTCTTCCAGGGCCAAAGAACATATGTTCAGTTCTTGTAAGTCCAATCCCTTGTGCTCCAAGTTCAGCAGCGCGTTGAGCATCTGCTGGGGTATCAGCGTTTGTTCTTACGCCAAGAGCTCTATACTTGTCAGCAAGTTTCATTATTCTTCCAAAGTATCCAGTGTTAGGATCTGCAGGAACAGTTTTAATCATTATATCATAGATATTTCCGGTTGAACCATCAAGTGAAAGTTCATCACCTTCATGGAATGTTTTTCCACCAAGTTCAAAGTATTTTGCTTCTTCGTTCATTTTGATGTCGCCGCATCCAGAAACGCAGCAAGTTCCCATACCACGAGCAACAACCGCAGCGTGAGAAGTTTGTCCACCACGAACAGTCAAAATACCCTGAGCATATTTCATACCTTCAATATCTTCAGGAGAAGTTTCAAGACGAACTAAAATAACTTTTTCTTTCTTTTTGCCTCTTTCAACAGCATCTTCTGGAGTAAACACAATGTGTCCTGCAGCAGCGCCAGGAGAAGCGGCAATACCTTTTCCTACGACATTGTTTTTGTCAGCGGCTTTAAGAGCGGCAGCATCAAATGTAGGGTGTAGAAGCATATCAAGAGTTTTTGCATCTATTTGAAGAAGTGCTTCTTGTTCGGTGATCATGCCTTCATCGATAAGATCGCAAGCGATTCTAATAGCGGCAGCGGCAGTTCTCTTACCATTTCTTGTTTGAAGCATGTAGAGTTTGCCTTTTTCAATTGTAAATTCCATATCTTGCATATCACGATAGTGATTTTCAAGAGTTTTGCAAACTTTCTCAAATTGTTTATAAACTTCTGGGAGAACTTCCTTCATTTTTGAAATAGGCATTGGAGTTCTAACACCCGCAACAACGTCTTCACCTTGTGCGTTCATTAAAAATTCACCCATAAGTCCTTTTTCACCGGTTGCTGGGTTTCTAGTGAAAGCAACACCAGTTCCGCAGTCGTCACCCATGTTACCAAATGCCATCATTTGAACGTTAACCGCAGTTCCCCAAGAATATGGGATGTCATGGTCCATACGGTAGATGTTTGCACGTGGGTTATCCCAAGATCTAAATACAGCTTTTACAGCTTCAAACAATTGTTCTTTTGGATCAGTTGGGAAGTCTTTTCCAAGGGCTTTTTTGTATTTCGCCTTAAACTCATTCGCAAGTGTTTTAAGGTCATCTGCAGTCAAATCAACGTCAAACTTAACACCTTTTTTCTCTTTCATTTCATCGATCAAAGCTTCAAAGTCTTTTTTAGAAACTTCCATAACAACATCTGAGAACATTTGAATAAAACGACGGTAGCAGTCCCAAGCCCATCTTGGATTGCCGGATTTTTTTGCAAGTGTTTCAACAACTGTTTCGTTAAGACCAAGGTTGAGGATGGTATCCATCATACCAGGCATTGAAGCACGGGCTCCTGAACGAACTGAAACGAGAAGAGGGTTTTCTTTATCACCAAACTTTTTGCCTGTAAGAGCTTCAAGCTTTGTGATGTTTTCCATTATTTCTTTTTGAATTTCAGGATTGATTTTTCTTCCATCTTCATAATATTGAGTACAAGCCTCAGTAGAAATTGTAAATCCTTGTGGAACTGGTAATCCGATGTTAGTCATTTCGGCAAGGTTTGCACCTTTTCCACCAAGGAGTTCACGCATGGAAGCATTTCCTTCCTTAAATTGATAAACGTATTTTTTTGCCATAAATTTTCTCCTATTTTTATATTTTTTTTCGACCTCACATATTATACTAAAAAAACAAAACAAGTGCAAATGATTTGCACCTGTTTTTGAAAATTATGGGTTACACACAAGTGTATCCACCATCAATAGTTAAAATACTTCCAGTAACATAACTTGCTTCATCGCTTGCAAGGAAAATCGCTCCAGCATTAAGTTCACCTTCTTTGCCATATCGTTGAAGGGGAACTGTTCTCTTTGCGAATTCTTGAAATTCCGCTGTATCAAGCACGGCTTTTGTAAGTTCAGTTTCAAAGTAACCTGGGCATATTGCATTGCAAGTTATGTTGTATCTTGCAAGTTCAGCGGCAACCGCTCTGGTGAAGTTTACAACGCCGCCTTTTGATGAATGATAAGCAACAGTTGAAATGGCAGTGTTGCCAACAAGCCCATACATCGAAGCAATGTTAATGATTCTTCCATAATTGTTTTTCTTCATGATATTCGCAAAGCTTCTTGTAACTTTAAATACACTTGTTAGGTCAGTATCAATTGTAAAACTCCATTCTTCGTCAGTCATTTCTAAAACGCCTTTATCTTTTGATGCGCCAGCGCAGTTTACAAGGATGTCAACTTTGCCAAAAGTTTTTTCTGTTTGGGCTGCTGCGTTTTCTATATCCGCAGTGCTAGTTACATCACATTTTACAGCTAAGCATTTTATTCCCTTTGCCTCAAGTTCTTTTTTTAGATCTTCAAGTCTTTCAATTCTTCTTGCCATCAAAACAAGGTTTGCTCCTTGCTCCGCAAATGCTTTCGCCATTTGCTTTCCAAGGCCTGATGATGCCCCAGTAATAACTGCAACTCTATTTGTTAAATCAAACATTTTTTACTCCTTTACACATAAATTATACATATTTTTGTTTTTTTTCAAAATTTTTTCACGATATTTTGTCAATATCCAAGATATTATCAAAATTTACTCGCGTGTTTTCAATAATTAAGTATTGCTCCTCAATAAATAGGGTTGGTTTGCCCACCAATACTTTTTCATAGCCATCACTAAAATATTTTAAATTTATTTTATCATTTTTGGATAATGACAAAATGCATGCAGATATTTTTTGTATTTGCTCTTCATCCAAGTCGCCCTTTACCTTTTTTTCTTGTTCATATTCTTTCATTTTAAGGGCATAGCCTAGTCCACGCAAGGCATTAAATGGAGCAAATTGTGCAGCTCTATTAATCCTTGGCATTTTAATTCTCTCCACTGCGATGACCTCCTATTGTTCGATTTCTTTCTATTTGTGTTGCATTTTCTTTTAAGTCAACGCCTTTAAGGATGGTATTTTTGCCGAATTTTGCTTGAAGCGCTAGCACGCTTTTTATTAATTTCTTTTCTTTTTCAATTTGATTGAAATCTGTAAACATATCGTATCTTTCAAAATCTTCATCTACAAGGCCGCTAAACTCGTATGTTAGTCTTCTAACAGGTCTGTTTTTATCAACAATTTCATCGTAAATATCATTTGAGTATTTACTGATGATTGAAAACAAGTTGGTAGTTTCGCTCATATGTCGCATGCCTTTTACAGTGCTATATTTTTCATCGCCATAATTGATTATAACATGCACAAGTGATGCAGATAAATGTTGTCTAGCAAGTTCATAACAACCAGATTGAATCATTTCATTTAATATCATTTTGCCGTCTTCAAAATTATAATTGCATGGCAATATTTGAGAGGAAGAAATTGATTTTGCTTTGCCCTTATAGTCCTTTATGTCTTTCATTAGACAACTTTCTCTGCCCATAGAGTGATCTATAATAAGTTCTGCATTTACTCCAAATTCTTTATATAAAACATTTTCATCGGCCTTTGCAATGCCTTGCATATCGTAAATACCATATTTTGCAAGTCTTGACGCTATTCCTTTTGAAATTTGCCAGAAGTCAGTGATTGGTTTGTGATTCCAAAGGGTTTTAATAAACTTTTCCTCATCAAGCCAGCCTATTCTATCTGGACTATGTTTTGCAGTTATATCAAGTGCAATTTTTGCGAGGTATAAATTTGTGCCAATGCCGGCTGAGGCTGGGATACCAAGTTTATCCTTGATTTCTCCCATAAGTTTTATTGCAAAGTCTTTCGCTTTAATATTATATAGCTTTAAATAGTCAGTTACATCAATGAAACACTCATCAATTGAATAAACGTGGATATCGTTTTTATCAATATATTTCAAGTATATACCATATATTTCAGCAGCATAGTCAATATATTTTTTCATTTGAGGGGGTGCGATTATGAAATCAATATTTTTAGGTATTTCAAAAAGCCTACATCTGTTTTTTATTCCAAGCGCCTTTAATGCAGGGGATACTGCAAGGCATATTGTTTTGTCAGTTCGTGACTTGTCAGCAACAACAAGCTTGGTTGTCATCGCATCAAGTCCACGTTCATGACATTCAACGGATGCAAAAAATGATTTCATATCAATCACAAAATAAACTCTTTTTTTCTCTAGTGCCATAAGTTCTCTTTTTACAAATTTTGTCTGCATCATTATTTTATATCCTTTACATTTAAAAAGCAAGAAAACTTTGCTAGATTTTAAAATACAATAGTAGTGTTAAAAATATTTTTGTATTTTATTCGAATTTGCATGACAAAGTTTAAAAAAAACACTAAAATAAATAGGGTGGATGGGGTGCTAATGATAAAACCAGAAGTTTTGGCTCCGGCAGGCAATTTTGATACTTTGAAAGTTGCAATAGCAAATGGTGCCGATGCAGTATATTTGGGAATAGATGAATTTAACGCAAGAGGGAATATTCAAAACTTTACACTTGAAAATTTAAAAGAAGTGGTTAGTTATTCCCATCTTTTTGGTGTAAAAATTTATTTGACGCTAAACATACTTTTAAAAGATGACGAGTTTGACAGAGCAATTGATATCATCACTCAATCATCTAGTTTTGGCGTTGATGCTTATATTATCCAGGATATAGGCCTCTACTATATGATAAAAAAAACCTTTCCTAACCTTGAAATTCATGCGTCAACACAGATGGGGTTGCAAAATTTAGAAGGGGCCAAATTTGCAAAGTCACTTGGATTTAAAAGGGTTGTTCTTGCAAGAGAAACATCACTCGAAGATATAAAGAAAATAAGGGATAACATTGATGTTGAGATAGAATATTTTGTTCAAGGGGCACTTTGTGTTTCTTTTTCAGGCAATTGTTATCTGTGTTCACTTCTTGCAGGGGCCAGTGGTAATAGAGGGAAGTGTAAACAATTTTGCCGTTTGCCATATCTGCTCGATAATGGACAAAATACAAAAAGAGGATATCTTTTAAGCACAAAGGATTTTTGTATGGTTCCTAGATTGAAAGATTTGTTTGAAAGCGGAGTAACTAGTTTTAAAATTGAGGGTAGAGCAAGAAGAGCGGGTTATGTTGGAGAGTCTGTTAAAACATATCGCGAAATTGTGGATAATAACTTTAAATACTCTCAAAGCGACATCGAAAATTTGAAAAAAGTTTACAATAGAGGCGACTACATAAGCGGATATTTTGATAATCAAAAAATAATTTATAGCAAAGCCCAAAATCATATTGGAATTAAGATTGGTTATGTTGAAGGGATAAATAAGGGGAGACGATTTAACGAGATTAAAGTTTTTTCATCTCATAACCTAATAAAAGGCGACTCAGTAAAATTTTTTGTTGATGATGAAGAAGTTGGAATAATTGCAGTAAATGATGTTAAACAGCTTGGCAAAAATCACTTTGTTTTAACTTCTACAAATGTCGTCCCAATAAAAGCAGAGATGAGGCTTATTGTAGATAGTCAACTTGAAGAAAAGGTTATAGCAGCCCAAAAGCAACTTTTAATTGACGCAACATTTGTTGCGAAGGTGGGGCAAAAAGCAAGGTTAGAATTTACTTGTGGTGAAGTAAGAGTAAAGGTGGAAAGCGAAGAGCCTCTTGAAAAAGCAAAAACAAGTGCTATTAGTTATGATGAATGTTTTAGGCAGTTTGAAAAAGTTGGTAATGAATTTAAATTAGAAAAACTCGACGCAGAAATCGAAGATGTATTTATGGCTAAATCAATGCTAAATAATCTGCGAAGAGATGCAATTCAAAAACTTAAAAATGCAATAGTAGAAAGATACTCAAAATTGCATAATTTAACTAAAAAATCGCTAAAAACATTCAAAAATGAGCATTTTTTTGATAAAAGCACTAAAAAAATGGATATTTTAGCTTTTTCAGACTTTGAAAAATTAAACGAAGAAGACATAAAAAAAGACTTATTAATTTACAAGCCAAGTGAATATTCATTAGAAAAAATTAAAAATGAATATGAAAAATACGGCGAGTATAATGTTTATTTATCGCTGCCAATTATTGCATCACAAAGTGAAGTGGAAAAACTTAAAGAAATAGCAAATGTTTGCGAAAAGTGGGGAGTTGTTGCAAACAACTATTATGCACTTGATCTAAAAGAAAAATCGAAAGTCATTATTGGAGAAGGATTAAATGTGTTCAACTCATATGCAGTAAAGTTTTATTGTGAACAAGGATATGATAAAATCATTATTAGCAACGAAGTTGAAAATGATCAACAGCTATATAATTGCGGAGCAACATTAATGTGCTACCAGAATTACTTTCCTGAGTACATGACATTTAAGCACTGTCCAATCAAGGAAAACATTGGAGGCAACTGCGCAAATTGTATGTTTAAAGACAATTATGTTTACAAACTTAATTCGAATAGGTTTAGTCTTGTTAGAAGAAAAATCAACGCTTGTCAGTTTGCACTAAAAGCGATTGAGAAGAAACAGAGAAGTTTGAAGGCAAACTATTCTGCAATAAATGAAATTATGTGAGGCGTTATGGATAAAGATAAAAAGAAAAAGGCCGGACAAAAGGCCACAGAAGATTTTAAAAGAAAATATTTTGAGTATTATGATGATGTTAAATCACATACCCATAAAATTGTTGACTGGTAAGAGTAAACTCTTGCCAGTTTTTTTCATAATAAAAATTGTGGGATACAGTAGACTAGTTGCAAGAGATTATGCTTTAAAATATGCCCTTGGACGAAATAAAAATTTTTATGATTTTTCTCGTATCGGGGGTGATTGTACAAACTTTGTTTCGCAGTGTATATTCGCCGGAACGGGAAAGATGGATTATAGCAAAGATGGCTGGTTTTATGTAAATTTAGATAAACGCACACCATCATGGACTGGGGTTGAAGAACTTGCTTCTTATCTTTTGCATAACAACCACGTGGTTGTCAAGGCCAAGGAAATTGCGATGGAGGATATTCAAATAGGCGATGTTATTCAATTAAAGAGGGATGGGCGATTTTATCACTCTTTATTTGTTACAAAAGTTGACTATCCAGTTTTGTCAATGGCGGATATTTTTGTGTCATGCCACTCTGCCGATAGATTAAATGCAAGGCTTAACAGCTTTATGTTTGAGCAGGCAAAATTTTTAAAAGTATACTAGCCAAATAGTTTGACATTTTTTTTGCCGATTGATACAATTGATTTTGTAAAAATCAAAGGCAAATTTGTTGAGCAAACAAAGATTGGAGAGAAAAATGGGCAAACTATATTTTATGTATGGCGTTATGGGCAGCAGTAAAACAGCACAAGCACTTATGTGCAAATTTAATCACGAACAAAAAGGGTTTAAAGTATTTTTATTTAAACCATGCCTTGATAACAGAACAAAGGTTGGCGGCAAGGCTGTCGTTTCAAGCAGAATTGGGCTCAAATGTGATGCTATTGAGTTTGATTTAAGCGAAAATTTCTTTGATCTACGCAAAAAATACAATATTTTTGACGAAAAAGACATAATAATCATTGATGAGTGTCAATTTTTAACAAAGGAACAAGTAAATCAAATAAAAGAGATTTCTGTTGAAATTCCAGTTCTATGTTATGGCCTTTTAACAAATTATAAAACTGAACTATTTGAAGGCAGCAAACGACTTGTTGAAATTGCTGATTCACTTAAAGAAATCAAATGTGTTTGCAGATGTGGAAGAAAGGCTACGGTTAACGCAAGAATTGTTAACGGCAAAATCATCACAGATGGCGATGAGATTTTGATTGGTGGTGATGAAAAATATGAAAGTATGTGTTACACATGCTACACAAAAAAACTCAGGCAAAAGTAATATCTCACGGAGGAGAAATGAAAAAAATAAACTATGATAATAATGCTTATTTTGAAAAATTAGACAAATATTTTAGGGCAGCAAATTACCTTTCTGTTGCTCAGTTATATCTTTTAAAAAATCCACTTTTAAGAGAGCCACTCAAAAAAGAAGATATCAAAACTCGAATTGTTGGACATTGGGGCACAATACCTGGGCAAAATTTTATTTATGCACACTTAAATAGGGTGATAAACAAATATGACTTAAATATGATTTACATATCCGGCCCCGGTCACGGAGGAAATTTCTTCTTAGCAAACAGCTATTTGGAGGGCACGTACTCGGAATTTTATCCAAAGTGTTCCATGGATAAAGAAGGGATGACTAGATTTTGTAAGCAATTTTCTTTTCCACATGGCGTATCCTCTCACGTAGCCCCAGAAGCACCAGGCTCAATGCATGAGGGCGGTGAACTTGGATACAGTTTACTTCATGGATTTGGTGCGGTTCTGGATAATAAAGATCTTATTGCAGCCGTGGTTGTGGGAGATGGAGAAGCAGAAACAGGCCCACTTGCAACCTCATGGCACTCAAATAAATTTATAAATCCGGTAACTGATGGCGCAGTGCTTCCAATTTTGCATCTTAATGGATACAAAATAAACAATCCAACTGTCCTTGCACGCCTGCCAAAAGATCAACTTGCAGCGTTGATGTATGGATATGGATATAAGG
The DNA here is from genome assembly GCA_902796285.1 of uncultured Eubacteriales bacterium. Classification (GTDB taxonomy): domain Bacteria; phylum Bacillota; class Clostridia; order Christensenellales; family UBA1242; genus Caccovivens. The sequence goes on from CADBOH010000053.1 coordinate 12,278, forward strand.
CATATTTTGTCGAGGGACGAGAGCCTAAAAAAATGCATAGACTTATGGCAAAAGCCATGGACTGTGCTGTGCAGGATATAAAAAATATTCAAACACTTGCACGAAGTGGCAAACTTAACAATAAGCCTATTTGGCCAATGATTGTTTTAAGAACTCCAAAGGGTTGGACTGGGCCTAAGATCGTTGACAACAAACAGGTTGAGGGCTCATTTAGGGCGCATCAAGTTCCTGTGTTTGTTACAAGTGATGAAAACTTTAAATTGATTGAAAGATGGCTTAAAAGCTATAGGCCAGAAGAACTTTTTGATGAAGATTACAAATTAAAAAGTGAAATTGCAGATATTTTGCCAAAAGGTGATAAGAGATTGTGTGCAAATCCTATCACAAATGGTGGAAAAGATGTTAAAGATCTTGTTTTGCCAGATATCAGGGATTATGAGGTTAAGTTTTCAACTCCTGGCAGCGTAAAAGCACAAGATATGATTGAACTTGGCAAATATATTCGAGATATCTTTAAACTTAATAAGGATAATAAAAATTATAGAATATTTAGTCCAGATGAGGCCGTTTCAAATAGACTTAACTATGTTTTTGAGGAAGAAAAGAGAGATTTTAACGGGCAGATAATCGCTACCGATGAAAATCTTGCAGCCGATGGCAGAGTTATGGATAGTTATTTGAGTGAGCATGCTTGTGAAGGTTGGCTTGAAGGATATGTTTTAACGGGTAGACATGGCATGTTTGCGAGTTACGAGGCCTTTGCAAGGGTTGTTGATTCAATGGTGTCACAACACGCAAAGTGGTTAAAAATTATTAATGATGTAAAATGGAGAAAGCCAATACCATCATTAAACTTAATCTTAACATCAAATGTTTGGCAGCAAGATCATAATGGTTATACTCATCAAGAGCCGGGATTTTTAAATCACATTATTAGCAAAAAACCTGAGTTAACAAGAATATATCTTCCTGCCGATGCAAACACGCTTCTATGTTGTTATAACAAGGCAGAAACAAGTAAAAACAAAATTAATGTTATTGTTGCATCAAAACATCCAACTTATCAATGGCTTGATATGGATAGAGCAATAAAGCATTGCGAGCAAGGCGTTAGCGTTTGGGAGTGGGCTTCAACCGGAAAAAGCAAAACACCGGATATTGTTATTGCAAGCGCTGGTGATACTGCAACAATTGAGGCACTTGCAACAGTTACGCTTATTAAAAGATATATGCCAAAACTCAATGTTCGTTTTGTGAATGTTGTTGATCTTATGAAACTTATGCCAAAAGAACTATATTCAAATGGTTTAACAGATGAAGAATTTGATAAGATTTTCACTAAAAACAAGCCTGTATTATTTAATTTTCATGGTTATCCAAATTTGATAAGGGAATTGATTTGTCAAAGAAATAATAAAAACTTTGATATTCATGGGTACACGGAAGAAGGCTCAATAACAACTGCTTTTGATATGCGAGTTCAAAACAAGATTGATAGATTCAATCTCTTAAAAAGTGTTGTTAAACTGCTAAATATTCAAGACGAAGCGCTTGTTAAAGAGATGGATGACAAACTTAAAAAGCATAATAAGTATATTGAAAAATATGGTGTTGATATGCCAGAAATAGAAAATTGGAAATGGGAATAAAACAAAAACTTTGCCGACCTAGGCAAAGTTTTTATTTTATCAAATTCATATAAATTTTTTCTGCTACTCTTATTCCATCTTGGGCACTAGTAATTATTCCACCAGCGTATCCTGCACCTTCGCCTATTGGATATATGCCAGAAATGTTTGATTCAAAGTTTTCATTTCGCACAATTGTTATAGGGCAACTTGAACGTGATTCAATAGCGATAAGGATGTCTTTATCTTGTGCAAAACCCTTCATTTTTTGATTTAAGGCTGGTATACCAATTTTCAAACTTTCTGTTACAAAATTTGGTAAACATTTTTTGATTTGTGTGAAAGTCAGGCTTGGCAGGTAGCTAGAGTCAATAGTTGCACATTTTTTATTATTTAAAAATTCACCAACGCTCTGTGCAGGGGCATTATAATTCTCGCCACCAAGCTCAAAAGCAAGTTTTTCATATTTTTCTTGAAAGTCAAGTCCAGCGAGTGGATGAGTAGATTCATAATCTTCAGGGTTAACATTGATAAGAAGGGCACTATTTGCATTTTTGCCATCTCTTGCAAAATTACTCATGCCGTTTGTTACGATTTCGCCTTCATTACTACTTGACGCAACAACCACTCCGCCAGGGCACATGCAAAAGGTGAATATGCTTCTTCCATTTGGCAGGTGTGACACAAGTTTGTAGTCTGCGCTAGGAAGTGCCTTGTTATAATTTTCACCATATTGACAAACATTTAGTTCTTCTTGAAGCTGTTCAATCCTTACTCCCATTGCAAAAGGCTTTTGTTTGATTTCAAGTCCGTTTGAATATAGCATTTTAAAACTATCTCGCGCGCTATGACCAAGACATAAAAGTAGGTGGGATGTAATTATAGTTGATTGCTTGTTTTCACTTAAATTGGTATACTCAACTGTTATGTCATTTGCTACTTTTGAAAAGTTTGTAAATTTGCATGAAAATTTTATTTCGCCGCCAAGTGAAATTATTTCTTCCCTAAAATTTTTAACAACTTCTTTTAGTTTGTCACTGCCAATATGTGGTTTTGATAGATATAAAATTTCTTCTGGCGCGCCATGAGCATAAAGTTCAAAAATGGCTTTTTTGCAAAGTAAACTATTTACATTGCTATTCAGCTTACCATCACTAAATGTTCCTGCTCCGCCTTCGCCAAATTGAACGTTAGAAAATTTGTTTAACTTTCTTTCATGCCAAAAGGCCAAAACATCTTGCTCGCGTTCTTCAACTTTTTTGCCTTGTTCGAGCACAATAGGTTTTAGCCCCATTCTTGCAAGAGCGAGCGCGGCAAACATTCCACTTGGGCCAAAGCCCACAACAACGGGTCTATATTTGCATGAAACTTTTTTGTAAGTTAATGACAAGTCTTCAACTGTAATTTTTAGGTTTTTAAATTTTTCTTCAAGATTTTTCTCTAGCGTTACACCAATTGACATCACATAAAAAACATCTGGTTTTCTTCTTGCATCGACTGATTTTTTTAAAATTTGTATGTTTTTTATTGAATTTTGTTCAATTTTTAGCGTTTTTGCGCAAATTTTATATAGTTCATCAGTTTTATAGTTTGGACTAACTTTAATTTGGTCAAGTTTTATCATATGTTTTCTCCAACAATATATCCGCTTGTCCATGCCCATTGAAGATTGTATCCACCACACAATCCATCAACATTGCAGGCTTCACCAGTAAAATATAAATTTTTTATTGTTTTATGTTCAAGGTTAGGCGTGAGCTGCGCTAAATCAATTCCGCCAGCAAATATTTGATTGTTGTCAAGGCAACCGGTGATATCATAATCCAAGTTTTTAATTAATGATGCCATTTGTTTGATTTCTGCCTCAGTTAAGTTAAGTGATGACTTTTCTTCATCAAGTTTAATTCTGTTTAAAATTTCGTATCCAATTTGCGACAACAAAAGGCCATCAAAAAATTTATTAACTTTTACGTTTAAAGACCTTCTTTTTTGAAGCATTTCAAGAAGCGTGTCGCCGGTGTAGTTTGGCATCAAATCTATACGAAGTTTTCCCTCAAATTTTTTATTTCTTGCAAACAGAGATGAGAGATTAAAGATACAAATTCCACTTATCCCTTTTTCTTTAAATAATACTTCGCCTCTTTCGGTCATTTTATTGCCGTGCAAGTCTTCAACACATACCACTGCATCGCTAATACGGCATCCACTTAAATTTCTTGAAATGTTCACTTTAAGTGACACAAGAGATGGGATGAAGTTGATACCTTTTATGTCCAAGATTTGAGTGGTGAAATTTCCACCAAGAGAAACAATAACTTTTTTGCACAAAAATTCATCTTTGTCAGTTTTTACAAGAAAGTTATCATCCCATTTTTCAACTTTTAAAATGTTGTGCTCCAAAAAGCAATCTATATTTTGAGCGCTAAGTTTGTTTGTTAAAACATCCATAACAGATTTCGCTGAATTTGATAGGGGATAAACCCTGCCTTCTTCATCAGCATATGTTACAAGACCAATGCTATCAAAAAAGTATAGAGTATCATTAACTCCAAATCTGTTTAAAAATTGTGATATATCAGCGTTGTATTGCTTTTCTGTTGTGTTTAAATTTGTCAAATTGCATCTGCCATTGCCGGTAACTAATATTTTTTTTGCAATCTTGTTTGCTTTATCAATGATAGCAACCTGCTTTCCTTTTTCACTTGCTTTGATAGCGGCTACAACACCACTTGCCCCGCCGCCAAGCACTAAAATATCATAATATTTCATTTTCTTAAACCTTTTTATCATTTTATCATATGAGAGTTAGAAAAGGCAAACATAAAACAAAAAATTAAAATTATATCTAGTGAATTGTTGATTTTTTTGTGGATTTTTGTTAAAATACCTTCGCGATGAAAATATGTGTTATGACTCTTGGGTGCAAGGTAAACAAATATGAAAGCGATGCACTCATTGAAAGATTAAATTTAAGCGGATACCAAACGACAGACAAATTAGAGCCTGCCGATGTTTATGTTATCAACACTTGTGCGGTAACAAGTGAAGCAGAAAAAAAATCTCGACAAATGATCGCGAGATGCAAAAAGTTTAACAAAAGTGCAAAGTTTTTTATCTGTGGTTGTGCATCACAAAAAAATGCTGAACAGTTTTTAGATAAGGATGTTGAAGTCGTCTGTGGCACCGCCGGCAAAATAAAAATATGTGATTTTATTGATAAGATTGCTGCCGGGAAAGGCAAAAAAAATGTTAAGAAGATTGAAAAGTTGCCGCTTGAGTATGAAGATGATATGCTTGCAAAACAATCAAGAATTAGAGCATATATAAAAATTCAAGATGGCTGCAACAACTTTTGTACATATTGTATTATTCCATATTTAAGAGGCAGAAGTAGATCGAGGGGGATTATATCAATTTTAAATGAAGTCGGAAACTTAGGAGATGATGTAAAGGAAATTGTTTTGACTGGAATAGATGTTAGTGATTACAAGATTGATGGTGAAAAAGGGTTGCTGACGTTGATGGAAGAGGTTGATAAGTTTGGAAAAAGACTTCGATTGAGCTCGATGGAAGACACTCTTGTTGATGAGTCTTTCGTAGAAGGACTAAGCGATCTTGAATACTTTATGCCACATTTTCATTTGTCTTTACAAAGTGGAAGTGATGGTGTTTTAAAGAGAATGAATAGGCATTACACGGCCAGTCAATTTTTGGATTCTGTCAAATTGATTAGAAAATATTTTCCTTTTGCTGGGATAACGACAGATGTCATTGTTGGCTTTCCAGGTGAAAGCGAAGAGGAATTTGAGCAGACTGTGGAGTTTGTAAAACAGGCAAAATTTTCTCAGCTTCATATATTTCAGTATTCTCAAAGAGAAGGGACAGTTGCTTCAAAACTTTATAAAGATCTACCTCCACAGATTAAACAAGAGCGTTATGAAAGACTTGAAAAAATCAATGAGAAGTTGAAAGAGGCATTTATAAAGAAAAACAAATGGGGCATTGTGTTGGTTGAAGAAAAAGTGGGGGATTATTATGTTGGATACACCGAAAATTATATTAGGTGTTACATAAAATCTAAAAATGACATCACAAACGAGCTTGTATTTGTGAAAATTTGCAAGCCTTATCAAGACGGTGCAAAAGCAAAAATAAAAGAGATTATGAAATAAATATATTTTTGCAATTCACTTGACAAAGATGCACGGCTGTGCTAAAATAAACAGGAATTTATAAATTAGAAG
>CADBOH010000054.1 GCA_902796285.1 uncultured Eubacteriales bacterium
ATCTTTCATTGCTTGAACATTTGCTTTTTTAATTTCATCAACTAACATAATGTACTCCTTTGATTATTAGTATAATATTTTTTTGTTTATTTGTAAAATGAATTTGTCGCGTGTGATTTTAATTTGATAAAATTTTTGTCATAACGCTTGACAAAAAATATTGTTTATCATATAATAGCCTTGTTAATTTTATATGGCAGCATAGCTCAGCTGGCTAGAGCGCATGATTCATACTCATGAGGTCACTGGTTCGATCCCAGTTGCTGCTACCACACTAAAACAAGTGATAAACTTGTTTTTTTTGTTTTATAAATATGAGAGATAAACGGGATCGAACCAGTTGGTTCGCTGGGTTCACTGAAAATTTTCAATTTTTTAAATTTTAAATCACATAGAAAAAAATATGTCATTGTAATCACGTCAATAAAAAATAAGGAAAACTCCTTATCTTTTATTCCATAATCCTTTTTTATAATCACCATTATCAACAAGCTTTTTTATTGATTTTACAACGGCAGGTTTATCTTCCTTATAAGTTACTCCATACCATACTGCAGATGTGTCAAGCACTTTGACGGTAATCAATTTTTGTTTGATTAGCTTTTGCACAACATCAGGCAAAAGGTATTCACACTTTGTTAAGTCATTTTTATTTTGTTCCAAAAACTTTTCAAGCCCTTCTTCCAAAAACTTAAAAAGCCTTGGAGTGAAGCAAAACATGTTCATTGAAACTTCTTGATTTTCATCCACGTTAAACATGCGGTCCTCATTTAAAGGTTTTGCAATTATCTGCCCACCTACTCTTTCAATAGAAGACTCAAGTATATCTTCAAGATATCCATTTTTTGTGTAACAAATTCCTCTTTTGGCTGCGCCATTTTCACTGAGCGTGTTTTTTACTTTATATCCCACAATTGCAAAGTCCGTGGAGTTTTTATCCAGCCCTCTTGCATAACTTGCTGCCTTAACAAAAGCATCTCTGCCGTAAAAATCATCAGCATTGATTATCGCAAAGTTTTCTTTCACAACATCCTTGCAGCACAGTATTGCATGCCCTGTACCCCATGGTTTTGTTCTTGTTTTTAACGCGTCAAGCCCACCCTGAAAAACATAATCAACTTTAATGTGATTTTCAATCCTTGCACCAACTGTGCTTTTAAAAAGTTGATAATTTTCTTCTTTAATGATAAAAACAACCCTATCAAACCCAGCCTTGATAGCATCGAAAATTGAGTAGTCAATAATAAAATTGTTGTATTCATCTATCGGTTCAACTTGTTTAAGCCCACCAAATCTGCTGCCCATACCAGCCGCCATAATCACTAAGTCCATTTTGCACCTCTTAAATAGAGTATACACTAAAATGCCAAAAAGTGAAAGCAATATTTAACATTTCTTCAATTAAAAAAGCAGGATAAACTCCTGCTTTAATTTTCTCTCTAACCGGGCCATGCCACAACGCGTGACATAGTACAGCCTAGTTTTAGCAATTTTCAAGATCTTCTACTTCAAACTCACATTTTGTTGTTTTATCAAAATTGATTTTTGACTTGTTTGCTATAACCATATCTTTAAAATTATTGATTTTAATTTCGTTTCTTGGCATGTCCAACCTCCATGTATCCTTTTGTTGACTATATAATAGCACACTTTTTAAAGTTTGTAAATACCCTTTTTAAAATTTTTTACATTTTTTTAGGAATTTCAATTGCAAGCACATTTAAAGCTTGTGCTATTTTGTTTTTCACCAGTGTTAATAAGGCAATAAAACTCTTTTTTATTTCTTCATTTTTTTCGCCCAAAACTGAGTGATTGTTGTAAAATGTCGAAAATGCACTAGCGAGATCATACACCGCAAGACAAAGTGCATTTAATGATTTTTCTTTATAGCAGATTTCATAAGATGCGTTGAGTTTTAAAATTTCTTTGACTATTTCTCTTTCCTCGTCAAAGTTCATTTTAATCTCTCCGGCAGGCAAATCAGCCTTATTCAAAATAGAATTGATTCTTACTGCTGTATATTGCAAATATGGTCCCGTTTTGCCTTCAAACGCTAAAAACTTGTCAAGATCAAACACATAATCCTTGCCAACATTGTTGATGAGGTCGCCAAACTTCATGGCTCCAACCCCAATTTTGAGAGCAAGGTCGCGATCAAATTCAACACCATTTGCCTGCAACTTTTTGCTTGCACCATCTATCAAAATATTTATGATGTCTTCAAGTTTGATAGTATCACCACTTCTTGTTTTAAATGGTTTACCATCCTTGCCGTTCATTGTGCCGTACCCCACATGGATAAGCTCTTGCCCCTCAGGAGAGATTCCTGACATTTTGCAAACCCTAAATACTTGAACAAAGTGATTCTTTTGTCTGCCGTCAACAATATATTCAATTCTATCTGGCGCCTGCCCCATATTTCTCATAAGTATAGTTGCAATGTCGGTAGTTGCGTAAAGCACCCCTCCATTATATTTTTTAAGTATTGCCGGTGGCATTGGATTTTTGTATCTTTGCACTTCATCTTCGCTTTTCTTTGGAATAGGAATATTCTCATTTTCTGTGGCAACATCAACCACCAATGCTCCATCGCTGACGCGTGTGAGCCCTTTATCCTCAATAATCTTTAACGCTTTATCAATATATTCATCGGCATCACTTTCGCCATACCAAAGATCAAATGTCGCTCCAAGTTCAGCATAATGCTTGCTAATTTGCTTTACAGAAACCTCTCTTATCTTTTTGTAAATATCATAGTATGGTTGCTCTTTTCTTTGGATTTTTAAAGTCCACTGGTCAGCCTCTTTTTTAAACTCTTCATCCTCATTTTTTCTTGCGCTTGCTTTTGGATAAGCTTCATTAAGCATTTCAAGTGTTATCTCAGGCTCTTTCCCCGTTGCATTAAAATAATAGTCGAGCACGCCCTCTTTATATAATTCAAGTTCTGTAAGCCCCATTTGAAGCCCCCAGTCACCAAGGTGAGCATCACTGATAACTTTGTGCCCCAAAAGCCTATATAGCCTTTTTTCCGCTTCTCCAATGATTGGTGAACACAAATGTCCAACATGAAGTTCTTTTGCAA
>CADBOH010000055.1 GCA_902796285.1 uncultured Eubacteriales bacterium
GTGAGTATGTTGGCGAATTTAAATTGCACGTTATTTCATTTACACACGTTCAAGAAGAAATACATAAAAGATGTTCTCCCGAATTCATGATTACTATAATGAGAAGAATAATGATGCGTGTTGCTGAGGAGATTTGTAAAAAGAATAAACTTGGCGCAATCGTTACGGGCGAAAGCTTAGGGCAGGTTGCAAGTCAAACAATGCAGAGTATGACATGCACTGAAAGTGTTTTAAAAATGGTTCCAATTTTTAGACCATGCATTGCAATGGATAAAGAGGAAATTATAGAAATCTCAAAAAAAATTGACGCATATGATACTTCGATTTTGCCTTATGAAGATTGTTGCACAGTTTTCTTGCCAAAGAATCCAGTAATAAAACCGACGGTTGAAAAATGCGAAAGAGAAGAACTTGGCTTATATATTGACACGCTAGTAGATGAGTGTTTGGCAGGGGAAGAGGTAATTGATATTAAATAAAAAGCACGGCAAAAGCCGGCTTTTTTATTTTTGCATACAAATACTCATTATGCATAGAAATAAATATTTATTAAAAGACAATTTATAACTATTCACATTACAAAATATATATTAAAAATTAGTGAATAAATATACAAAAAACACTTGCATAATTATAAATTTTGATGTATAATAATCAAAAATGCGTGAATATGTATAAATTTATAAATATACATAAAACGCTACACACCTTTAAAATAAAGGGAAATAGAGGTTTTAGGAGAAAACAATGGCAAGAAGTGCAAGACAGTCAAAAATACTGGAATTAATCTCAACTAAAGAAATTGAAACACAAGATGAACTTGCGAGAGAACTTAGAAATGCAAACTTTGATATCACGCAAGCAACTATTTCAAGAGACATCAAAGAACTTGGCCTTACAAAAATTTTATCAAGTTCTGGTAAATATAAATATTGTTTTGTGGGTTCTGACGATCAAGTGATTTCAAACAAATATATTGCGGTATTTAAAGATGCCGTTATTTCTGCAAAACCTGCAATGAATCTTGTTGTTATTAAAACAATGAAAGGCATGGCCGCTGGAATAGCTAGTTTTGTTGATAAGCTTAATTTAAATGAACTTCTTGGCGCGGTAAATGGTGATGACACTGTTATGCTTATATTCCCAACAACAACGCTTGCTAGCCAAGCAGTAATTACAATAAATGATATGTTAAATTAAAGGATGAAAAAATGCTTCAAACATTATCTATAAAAAATGTTGCACTTATTAGCAACCTTACAATTGATTTTGGCGATAAATTTAATGTGCTTCTTGGTGAAACTGGTGCTGGCAAAAGCATCATTTTTGATTCAATAAATTTTGTAATTGGCGGTAAACTTGATAAAACTCTTTTGAGAAACGGCGAATCACTTATGAAAGTTGATGCTTTATTTACAGGTCTCAATGAGTCGGTTGTTGAAAAAATAAACGAGATTGGATTTGAGGGGGATGAATTTGTTTTAACAAGAACTTATTCAAGTGATGGCAAATCTACATGTAGAATCAACGGTGCTCCATGTGTTGTTGCAACATTAAAAGATGTTGGGGAACTCCTTTTAGATAGTTATTCTCAACATGAGAGTATCCAACTTTTAAAAACAAAAAACCATTTGTCTATGATAGATAAGTTTGGAGGAAACCAAATTCAATTAATCAAGGATAAATTGAAAGAAAAATTTAATTCATTTACTCTTATCAATAAACAAATAGAAGAACTTGGTGGTGATGAATTTGAAAGGGAAAGAACAAAATCATTGCTTGAATATCAAGTTCAGGAAATTGAAGATGCAAATCTAAAAAATGGTGAATATGAGGAAATTCAAGAGAGATTAAAATTTTTGAATAATGCGGAGAAGATTTTTGAAGCAGTTTCAAATTGTGAAGAGTATTTAAATGATGGATCTTCTTCAACATTAAACACTCTTTATCAATCTTCAGCGGTTTTATCGCCAATTTCGATTGATATTATAAACAAGTGCAAAGAGAGGATTGATAGTGTAAGATACGAGGTTGAAGATATTTATCAAACACTTTTAGATATTAAAAACGAAAGCGAATTTGATGAGAGAGAATATGAAGCATTGGATCATAGACTTGATTTAATTAAATCTCTTAATAAAAAATATGGTGGCAGCATTGAGAGTGTTTTAAACTATCTTAAAGAAAGCAAACAAAAACTCAACAAATTAAAAGACAGTGAGTTTTTACTTGTTAAACTTAACGATGAAAAGGTTAAAACTTTTAATGAATTAAAAAATATAGCTAGCCAACTGACAAACGCAAGAAAAGAAGTTGCAAAAGACATTGAACAGAAAATATTAAAAGAATTAAAAGAGCTTGGCATGAAATCTAGCCAATTTGAAGTTGAATTCAAATTACTTGAAAATATTTCTGCAAATGGGCAAGATGATGTAGAGTTTGTATTCTCTGCAAACAAGGGGCAAGATGTAAAATCTCTCTCTAAAACAGCATCTGGTGGTGAACTAAGCAGATTTATGCTAGCTATTAAAAATATTTTTGCTGAAATTGGTGGAAGTCAAACTTTGATTTTTGATGAAATTGATTCTGGTATAAGTGGTGAAACCGGGAATATTGTAGGCAGCAAATTAAATGCGATAACAAACTTTGCGCAAATAATTTGCATTACACATTTACCACAGGTTGCGGTTTATGGCGATGATTTTTATCTTGTAAGCAAAACTGAAAATGAATCAACAACTCAAACTAGTGTAAATCATTTAGTTAATGAGCAAATAAATCAAAATATCGCAAAAATATTTGCCGGAAGTGACGTGACCACAAATGCAATAAATCAGGTGGTGCAAATGCGTCAAAAGGCTGGGAAGGCCGAATAAATTTCAAAAACCAGTATAAACTAACCATTAAGGTTAGTTTTTTTAGAGGTTGCTATTTTGAAAAAAAAGAAAAAATACTTTAAATTATACATATCAACTATTTTTGTCTTTGCCATCATACTAGGTATTTCTTTTTTTAACGTAAATAGTTTGCCGGATAATTTTTATCTCAGTTATAGTGAAATTGAAGAAACTAACAATGATAATAAGTTTGGTCCTTTTGTAAAGTTAGAGTTGCAAGATGCCAATATTAATACCAGCGGTGAAAAACAAACAAACAACATAATTGTGTTTAAGTTATTTGGTTTAATTCCTATTAAAAAAGTTACTGCGAATATTTTACCCGATGAAGAAGTTTATGTCGGTGGGCAACCAATAGGACTAGTTGTGCATACCGATGGTGTTATGATCGTCAGTGATTGTGAAGTGGATTTATTATCTAAAGGTGTTAAAAAAAATAGTGTACTTAAAAATGGGGATATTATCACTAACATAAATGGAGTTAAAATAAGCTCCACTGAAGATGTAGACGCTGTAATAGATAACCTTCAATCTAATTTTGTTGATGTTACATTTATAAGAAATAACAAAGTTTTAACAAAGCAAATTCAATTAGTCAAGAATGAAAACAACAAATATAAGTTGGGGGTTTGGGTGAGAGATGACTTATCTGGCATTGGCACATTTACTTTTGCAAAAAAAGATAACAGTTATGCAGCGCTAGGCCATGCAATAACAAATGGATTAAATGAAAATGTTGTGCAAGTTGCTGGTGGCAATATTTATAATTGTAGCCTAGTGGATATAACAAAAGGGCAAAAAAACAAACCAGGAGAATTAGAGTGCGTATTTGCAAATAAAGACGCAAAAGGAAGTATAGACAAAAATACTAAGTATGGTATTTATGGTAAACTTTATGAAGAAAATGAAATTATAGACTATAACTTAAAAGCAAATCTTGGTGGGAGACTATCTGTAAAACCTGGAAAAGCTAAAATAATTTCAAGTGTTAGCGGTTTACCAGAAGAGTATGAAATTGAAATTATTCGAGCAAAGTATCAAACAAAATGTGAAGATAAAAGTATCATTTTTCGCGTGAAAGACAAAAGACTTTTAGCCCTCACGGGTGGAATTGTTCAGGGAATGAGTGGATCTCCAATAGTTCAAAACGGCAAACTTGTTGGCGCAGTAACACACGTTTTTTTAAATGATCCAAATAAAGGCTATGGCGTGTATTGTGATTGGATGCTCAAACAAATGGATGATTAAAAAATTTGTCATAAAATGGTGATTATTCTTTATTTTTTAATTTAAATATGGTATGATTTAAACATGGATATTTTTTTACATATAACTTTGTTAATACTTGGACTTGTGCTGCTTATAGGGGGAGCCAATTTTTTCGTGAATGGGGCAAGTGCTGTTGCAAGAAAATTAAGAGTTCCAGCAATTATTATAGGTTTAACTATCGCGGCTATTGGCACAAGTTTGCCAGAACTTGCAATTAGTATCACATCCGCAATAAAGGGTAGTGTTGATATTTCTATTGGAAATATCGTGGGTTCTAATATGTTTAATATGTTAATAGTAATTGGTATCACGGCATGCATAAGCCCAATTATTGTAAAAAGTTCAAGCAAAAAATTTGACTATCCTATAATGGTTATTGTTACATTGTTACTTCTTTTGTTTAGTGTTGATACTATTTTAGATAAAGCTAATATAAATGTTATAACTAGAACTGAAAGTATTGTACTATTATTAATATTTGTTTTTTACATATTTGCAAATGTTAACAATGCTAGAAAAGAAAGAAAATTTAGCTTGGTTGAATCAAATGAAAAAGTACAGAAAGAGCCTAAAAAAGAACTTAATGTTTTTCTTATTATAATATTTATTATTTTTGGACTTGCAGCAGTTGTTTTTGGTGGTGAATGTGTTTCAACAGCAGCACAATTTTTAGCGGCAAAAGCAGGTATGAGTGATGCATTAATTGGTGTAACGGTGGTTGCATTAGGTACTAGTCTACCAGAGCTTGCCACATCTATAGTTGCAGCAAAGAAAGGGGAAAATGATTTAGCCCTTGGCAATATATTGGGTTCAAACATATTAAATATTGTCTTAGTAGTTGGCTCTGTTGGTGCAATAACGCAAATTACAGTATCAAGCACAATATTTATAGACTTGATTATACTTTTGGTTTCAACAGTAATTTTTACCGCGTTATCACTTAGAAGAGGCAAAATCTCAAAATTTGAGGGTATTATCTTCATATTTATTTATGTTTTATACCTGACTTACGCAATACTTAATAACTATTATTTTTAAAAAAAGAAGTCAAACGAAATATTCATTTAGACTTCCTCTTTAACTGTGAAGCATATTTCCTTCACAGTTTTATTTTGTATCGATTTATGAAAATTATACATTTTGATTGATTTTTATTTTATCAGCAACACTTTTTCTCATATCCTCACTAATTGCGGCATAGTGTTTCTTTGTAGTATTAACATCCTTGTGCCCTAAAACATCAGCAACAATATAAATATCCCTAGTTTCTTTATATAGGTTAGTACCAAAAGTACTTCTAAGTTTGTGAGGGGAGATTTTCTTTAAAGGCGAGGCTACTTGTGCAAATTTTTTTACTAGATTTTCAACTGCACGAATGGAAATACGTTTATTTTGCAATGAAATAAACATTGCCTTTTCATCATTATCAAGTTCTAATGTTGCACGCTTTTCAAGCCATGTTTTAAGCGCCATAGCTACTTCATCTGAAAAATATAACATTGTTTGATTTCCGCCTTTTCTAGTAACAATAAAGGCATTTTCTGAGAAGTCAAAGCTTTCAACATTAAGGCCAACAAGTTCTGAAATTCTTATGCCTGTTCCCAAAAATAGGGTAACAATTGCATTATCACGCTCAAAAGTGTTTTTGTTATATGCTTGCTGATGTTGAGAAAATTCTATTGGATTTTCTATTACATTCATCAGCTTGTTCACTTCATTTTTTTCAAGTCTAATAATTTCCTTATTGTGTAGCTTTGGGGTATCAATCTTGCTTGCAACATTGGATGAAATTAAGTCATGATTAAAAAGGTATTTAAAAAAACTTCTTAGTGATGCAAGTTTTCTTGCTTTTCCTTTTTCATCATTTTTATAATACATTCCATTTAATTCATAATAACTTAAATATGACAAATACTGTTCAATATTTCTTGCTTTTATGGCGTCTATATCCTGTAAAGTAATATTTGAAACATCCTTTTTGAAAACATATTTAGCAATATAGTCAAAAAAAATGTTTAGGTCCATTGAGTAGTTATATCTAGTTAAAGATGATGTCGTGTTTTCTATTCCAATAAAATAATCCTGACAAAAATAGGGGAGGTTTTCCAAATATTTCGCCATTTTTATTCTATTATTTAAATCTCTTTTTTGATAAAAATCAACTTTTGCCATGTTTTAATTTTACAACATATTCACAAAAAAATCAAACAAATTTTATATCTATGCGTAAAAACCTTGCAAATCAATATAATGTGATAAATATGCGCATATAAAATACTATATATAGATTTTATACACCAAATATACGTAAAATAAGAGTAAATAATAAATAAAATACTTTTTTAAATTATTTGACTATTTCTATATATAAATGTATAATTAAGTGTATAAGGAGACTAAAATGATTGATATAAACTTAATTAGAAACGACCCAGAACTTGTAAAAGAAAATATTAAAAAGAAATTCCAAGATCAAAAGTTGCCACTTGTAGATGAAGCAAAGATGCTTGATGAAGAGGTGCGTAAGATTAAAGTTGAGCTTGATTCATTGCGCGAAAATCGTAATGCTTTAAGTAAACAAATTGGTCTTTTAATGAGAGATAAAAAAGTTGATGAAGCAAATGATATTAAAGTTAAAGTTGCCCAAATCAATGACAGAATCCCTGAATTAGAAACAAAACAAGCCGAAGATGAAACAAAACTTAAAGCGATAATGATGCAAATTCCAAATATCATTGATAAGTCTGTTCCTATTGGTAAAGATGATAGTGAAAATGTTGAAGTTCAACGCTTCGGTGAAGCAAAAGTTCCAGACTTTGAAATTCCATACCATGCAGATATTATTGCCAAATTTAATGGACTTGATAAAGATTCTGCTGGTAGAACAAGTGGAAATGGTTTCTATTATTTGATCGGTG
The DNA here is from genome assembly GCA_902796285.1 of uncultured Eubacteriales bacterium. Classification (GTDB taxonomy): domain Bacteria; phylum Bacillota; class Clostridia; order Christensenellales; family UBA1242; genus Caccovivens. The sequence goes on from CADBOH010000055.1 coordinate 7,085, forward strand.
ATATCGCAAGATTGCATGAAGCAATGATTGCTTATGGACGTGATTATATGATAAATCAAGGCTTTACTTATGCAATACCACCATTTATGATTAGAAGCGATGTTGTAAATGGGGTTATGAGCTTTGCAGAAATGGAAGCTATGATGTATAAAATTGAAGGCGAAGACTTGTATTTGATTGGAACCAGCGAACACTCAATGATTGGCAGATTTAAAGGGCAAATTATTAAAGAGGAAGAACTTCCAATAACTATGACATCTTATAGCCCATGTTTTAGAAAAGAAGGTGGAGCACATGGCCTTGAAGAACGTGGTTTATATAGAGTTCATCAATTTGAAAAGCAAGAAATGATTGTTATTTGTAAGCCAGAAGACAGTATGAATTGGTATGAAAAAATGTGGAAATATACCGTTGAAGTGTTTAGGAACTTAAATATTCCTGTACGTCAACTTGAATGCTGCAGTGGCGATCTTGCAGATTTGAAAGTAAAATCATGTGATATTGAAGCTTGGAGCCCACGTCAACAAAAATTCTTTGAGGTTGGTTCTTGCTCAAATTTAAGCGATGCACAAGCAAGAAGACTTGGTATACGTATTAAAGGTGATAAAAACAATTATCTTGCTCATACTTTAAATAACACAGTGCTTGCTTCACCAAGAGCTATAATTGCATTTGTTGAAAACAATTATAACAAAGATGGAACAATCACAATTCCAGAAGTTCTTAGACCATACATGGGTGGAAAAGATAAACTAACTCCAAATGTAAAATAGTAAGAGAGTAAAATGGCTAAAATAAACGTTTCAAAAGAGATTATATTATCTGTTGCAAATCAAGATAATTCAAAGTTTGTTGACAATATTGATGAAAAAGTCAATGAGCTTTTTTCTGCAGCCATTGAAAAACTTTCAGAGAACATCTCTTATGTAACGATTGATAATGTTTATTTTCAACCAGTAAATGAGTTGTTTAATGGTGCAATGCTTGATAATTCATCATTTATATATTTACTAGGCGTAGAAAATGCTCAACTTGAAATCAATACAGTAAATTGCAATCAATTTTGGCGAAACTTAAAAGAAAGATTTAAGTTTGCATGGGAAAACAGGAAATTTTTTAATAAAAAAAGAAAGAAAAAGAGAAAAAAGAAAAAGAATAAAGAAGTAGAAGAACAGGAAATCCCAGAAATCAAATTTGATGCCACTAAATATAATATTTATTCACTTACAAATGATTTGCAGGATACATTAATTCAATATTTATCAACAACATCAATTTGTTACGCCAAGGATAATATTATAACTCTTGTTGGAAGGGATGATTTTGGGATTAATACACAAATAATTGTTAAACTAGTTAATTATACTGATCCTGTGTTTAAGGAATTTAAAAGCAAAAAGAAAGGCTTTATTGAAACAAATATTGATAATCGCTTTAACGCTTTTGATGAAAAATATCAAAGGGTGGGCGATAATTATGTAAAACTTATAAAAATATTCAACTTACTATATTTTAATACAAATAAAATATTCCCAAATCAAGTGTTTGTTGAAAGTATATTAAATTATTGTCCAGATGAACTTTACAACGGCAAAGATATGTATGATGTATTTGTTAAAATAATAAACTTTTTATACTATAAATCATTAAAAGAAATAAAGTCAGTAAATGATCCAACAAAAAGCATACTAGATGATGAAGTATGCGGAAACGATGTGTTTGGATATAAAAAGATGTTATCAGCAATTTTAAGCAAAGATGAAAAATAATGGTAAAAATAAATAATTATAAAAAAATAACATAATAGCGGTATTTCTACCGCTATTATGTGTTTATATATGCGTAAAACTTGTGTTTTACGCATAGTTACAAAATGCTTCATATAACTAAAAAATAGCCCCTACCATAAATTAGGAAGCTATTTTTTTAGCAAATTGCTACTAATAAATATTTGTTCGAAGTAATCCCCCGTAGTAATTTAGTCCTTTTTTTAGATTTTTATAATTTGGACAATGTTTTTCCACTACATACCAAAATTGTTTTGAATGATTAAATTCCACACCATGACAAAGTTCATGTATAATCACATATTCAACTAGTTCCCTACTTAAAACAATTAGTTTTACATTCAGTTTGATATGTTTATATCTATCCATACTCCCCCAATTCCTTACAGAATGTGTGATTTGTATACCTGAAAAACTTAATTTTGTCTGTGTAGAAATTCTATTAACAAGTTCAGTCAAAATGCTTTCTGCGACTTTGTAATATAAATTTTTCCTATTTAATATGTTAGAAAAATTTTGTGGCTCACCTAAAACATATACATATTTATTAAAATCGTATTTATCTAATATTTGATTTGCCTGAATTAGTCTATTTTTCTGCTTTAAAATCCAAGATCTATGCGCTAGTATAAATTCATTAATTTTTTCGTCAGCTACCCTTCTCGGTGCTTTTACTATTACATCGAGACTTTCATCAACCTTCATGCTAATACGTTTATATCTACCCTTAACAATTTTTATCATTTTTTTATTATATCATCTTTATTTTATTTGTCAAAATTTTTTACTATTATGCATGACATAATAGTAATTTTTTTTGCTTTAAAATTGTTGACTTATATTATTTTATTTATTATAATAACCTTAGAGAATGGGTTTTTGACAAAATTCTTCAAAAAATTTAAAAGGAAAAGCTTATGGATCTATACGCAAAGGGTCAATTGTCATATTTAATATTAAATTGCCTACTTGAAAGAGATTTTTATGGTTTAGATATTATTTCTGGCATAGCAGAAAGAAGTAATGGTAAAATCAACTTAAAAAAGCCTAGTGTTTACTCTAATTTAACTCGAATGGAAAAGCAAGGCTTTGTTTCTGCGTATCTTAAAAGCAGCGATTTGGGCCCAAATAGAAAGTATTATTCAATAACTGAAAAGGGAAGAAATTTTTATAAGGAATTAAATGATTATTTTGAAAGAAATAACATTGATGTTTTTAGAGATTTTGCAGACTCTGATGCACAAGAATCCCCTATTACTCCGGTTGTTGAAATAGCGCAGAACAGCGAAACAGAACTTCAACAACAAGTTGATGATACAAACAATGGTATCAACGAAAATGGGATCGACGACAATCTTGAAATAAATGATGTTGACAATACTGAAAATGACTACTTTGACTTTTCATCAATTGATGAAGATGCAAATGAAACAGTAAACGAAAACATGAGCGAATCTGAAATTGAAATTAACAATAATAAGGAAGCTTTAGAAAAAGAAAATATTAAACAAAGTAATTATACAAAGCTTGAGGAACGTAATGAAAACTATATTCAGGAAGATGAATATAATAATGAAACTACTACTTTTGAAGAACAAATAAACACCGATGATCCTATTATAAACGAAGATAATGAAGAAAATAACATAGTAGAAAATCAGGCTGAAGAAGTAGAAAATCTTGATATAATTGATAAGGCAGACGAAGCTGAATTCGCTTCTCAAGAGAAACCAGAAGACTACAACCAACGTATCTACGATAGTTCTAAAGAAATAAATAAATATAGTAAAAAGAAAAGTTTTGCTGAAGATCAAATTTCTATAAGCGTTAATTCCCCTCTTTCAGAGTCTCAGGAAAGAACAAACCAAAATATTCAATCTTTTAGAAATTCATTTGATGATGAAAAATCAAAAACAGAAACTGAAAAAATTAGCCAATATGACTTCTCGAAACAAATGGAATATAGATTTAATAGAACTGCAGAAGAAGATGAAGAAGAAAAGAAAGATGACGCAAAATATATTACTGAAAGAATTGAAGTTACTCAAAGTGCTAGAAAAATAACACCACCAAGACTAAAAATTGTAGAAAATGCCGGACAAAAAGAAAATAGATTGCCACCTCCAAAAAGGGATACATCTATTGATCCATCTCATAAAGAGATTTTATCAAGGCTTTATTCAAAAACAAAAGACAACTCATCAGATGTTGTAAGAGATGACGCAATTTACGATTATACGGATTTGAAAGATTATTACAACAGCCAAAACATTACTTTCACTGAATATAAAAAGCCAGCACAAAAATATACTCATAATACAAACAAACTTTATTTAATATTGAGTATAATAATTTTTGCGTGTGCAAGTGTTATTTCTGCTATTACATTTATTGCGCTTAAATTTACTTCACAACTAAATCATACAACCAATTTCTTATTTATAGTTCTACCTGCTATACTTCTATTAGATGTTGCCATTAAGGCGTATAACTATAAAATATATTCAAGTTGGTTCCCTAAACAGATGTTAGCTCCTTGGAAAATTTGGACAATAACGATATTCTTAGTTGGAGCCATTATCGGTCTTAATGCAATTTGGGGACTTGGTAGTTCAGAATTTGCAAGATATTCAACTACCCTTTTGCTACCAATCTTCTTGGTATTATTGATAGTTCCAGTTAGATATTACGTAAAGAGGTTTGTGTTAGTTAAATATTGGAGATAAAAATGAAGCAAAATTATTGCTTCATTTTTTTTGATTTTAATGATTTGAAAAGCGTAAACATTATATTTGAAACTGTAAAAACAACAATTAATATTAAAGATGCCAAAAGTATAAAACCAACAGAATTATTAAATAAACAGCATAAAATTGTTATTACAGCCGAAGAAATCATTGCTCCGATTGAAATTGACATAAAAGACAAGTGTATATTCAAGTTTGTTAAACCTGCTATTAAACTTGCGCTCCACACCCCTGTTAAAGGAAGCGGAACAGCTGTAAAGCATGCAAGGCCTAAATATTTACTAAATTTATTTTTTGAATTCTCAATTTTGGCTGATTTTGTAATATATTTTGAAAAATGTTTGTTGTGTAAAAATCCTGTTGTTTTGCTCTTAAAATATCTAGTAAAAAACATCACTATATAGCAAGGAACAATCGATCCAAGCGTGGCAACTAAAAAGCTTAAAAATGGACTTAAAGCCATTTCTCCCCATATTGCTGTATTCATTGCAAGTGGTATAGCAATTTTGCTTTCAAGCGTTGGAATCATTGACACAAGTAACACTGCAACCCACACATATTCCAAAAAATTGTTAGCAAAAAAATCTAATAAATTTTCCATATTATAAAGTATTGATACAAGCACAAAAATATGCACGAAAATGTCTCACTTATTTTTGCTACTTCAACATTTTCCTCTAAAAGAATAGAGAAAAAAGCTGGTTTTTATGAGTATAAAAAATGCCAGCATGGATATATCCCAAGCTACCATCAAGTAGTCTGTTGGTCTATGCATTTTGGCAGAACAAGGTATATGAAATGCCCAAACTGTAAACAAAAGTCATGGAATAAAAAGGTAATATAAAAAAGCTTGAGTTTGCTCAAGCTTTTTTTATTTTGCTGTATCGGTAAATCTATTTTCTCTAATTACAACAACTTTAATTTGTCCTGGATATTGCATCTCATTTTCTATTCTCTTTGCAATGTCTTTTGCAAGGAATATTGCATCACTATCATTAATTTCATCTGGTTTAACGATAATTCTAACTTCTCTACCAGCTTGAATAGCGTAAGATTTATCAACACCTTTAAAGTCATTACAGATTTGTTCAAGTTGTTCAAGTCTCTTAATATAGTTTTCAAAGCTCTCTCTTCTTGCACCAGGTCTAGAACTTGAAATTGCATCTGCAACCTGTACGATAATTGCTTCAACAGAATTAAATGGAACATCTCCATGATGCGCTTCAATACAGTGCACAACTTCTTCATTTTCCTTATATTTTCTAGCAAGATCAACGCCGATTTTAACGTGTGTGCCTTCAATTTCATGGTCAAGAGCTTTTCCTATGTCATGGAGAAGTCCGGCACGTCTTGCCATAGTGGGATCAAGTCCGAGTTCAGA
>CADBOH010000056.1 GCA_902796285.1 uncultured Eubacteriales bacterium
GAACATGTCCTGTGTGAAGTCCTTTTCCACTTGGATAAGGAAATTCAATCAAAACATAAGCATTTTCTTTGCCGTCAACATGATTTTGAACTTCAAATCTCTTTTCATCTTCCCATATTTTTTGCCATTTTTTCTCAATTGCTACAAAATCCATAGTTTTCTCCTTGATTTATGTCAATAATTACACATAATAATAACAAAATTTTCATTTTAAGTCAAGAAAAAAGAAAGCAAAAAAATCACTTTAATCAAAACATTAAAAAATATAAAAAAATCTGCAAAAAACACTTGACAAAGGTGAAAAGTGTGTGTATAATATCCATGTTAAAATAAAGTCTTATCCATAGACAGCAAGCGAATTTTCATAAACACTATGCGTGTGCTTGCCGAGGAAAGAAGCCAAATTAGATTGAATTTTTCTGTCTCTACGCTTTTTTCCTGGCGTAGAGATTTTATTTTTTCACTATCACAATATTCATTTAAAGGAGGAAAAGATTTCATGAGTGCTAATTTCGAAGCAAAGAAATTGATAGTTGAAGAAATTAAGGAAAAGCTTTCTAGAGCAAAATCTGTTACTTTCGTTGACTATAACGCATTAACTGTTGCTGAAGATACTGCTATGCGTAGAGAATTTAAGAAAAACGGCGCAGAGTATAAAGTATACAAAAACAAGTTATTACTTCTTGCACTCAACGAACTTGGAATCAAGGGTGCCGAAGAATATTTACACGGCACTAGTGCAGTTGCTTTCAGTTATGATGATGAAGTTAGCGGCGCAAAAATTGCTTGCGAAGCTGCTGAAAAAACTAAAAAGTTGACTGTAAAATTTGGTTTACTTAATGGAAACTTCGTTGATGGCAAGGAAATTGAAGCATTGGCAAAACTTCCAAGCAAAGAAGTTCTTATTGCCAAATTACTTGGAACTCTCAATGCACCTATTTCTGCACTTGCAAGAGTTCTTATTGCCCCTGTTCAAGGGCTTACAATTGCATTAAACGCAATTGCTACAAAATAAGCAAAATTGCTTAAATCATTTATTATTTTAGGAGGAATTTAAAAATGGCTGATATCGCAAAATTAGTTGAAGAAATTAAATCTATGAGTGTTCTTGAAGTATCTGAACTCGTTAAAGCATTAGAAGATACTTTTGGTGTTTCTGCTGCTGCTCCAGTTGCAGTTGCTGCTGCTCCAGCTGCTGGTGCTGCTGCCGCTGCCGCTGAAGAAAAAACTGAATTTACAGTAGAACTTGCTGAAGTTGGCGCAAACAAAATCGCTGTAATCAAAGTTGTAAGAGAAATCACTGGACTTGGTCTTGGTGAAGCTAAAGCTTTAGTTGAAGCTGCTCCAAAGGCTATTAAAGAAAACGTTCCAACAGAAGAAGCTAAAGCTATCGAAGCTAAGCTTAAAGAAGCTGGAGCAACTGTTAAACTTAAATAAATCAAATAAAATTTTGAATATTGTGAACAAAATCCACCTGCACTGGTGGATTTTTTTTCTTTACTAAAATTTTATTGACAATTTTTTTCGCGTTATGATATACTAAAATTGATGGATGTATATCTGTTGAAAGGAGAAAAACATGGAATCTGATAATACAATTGAGATCATTAATAGAATATTTTTAGCACTCATGGATGATCAAGGCGGCTTTATACAAAGCCAACTAGATTTTCTTAAAAAACATCCTAAACTTAAAGAATATGAAATTTGGAAGGCTAGAAACAACCTATCACAACACACACTTGAAGTAATCAATATGTATCACTTAAAACAAGACGTGCTTGATGTATATAGAGAGCCAACACTAAGATTATTCCAAAAAGTTGCCCAGTTCACAAAAACTGATGAAGCAAAAAAATTGTTAACTTTACAATATTTGTCAACTGACTTGAACGCACTAAACTTTAAATACCTTGACAATCTTTTGCAAGAATACATGATTTGGCAAGAAACTGGTAGTGTTAAAGATTTATACAACCTAACAGAAGTTTATAGAGGCGATAACTATGGACTCTACACTGCCGATATGTATAACAACGTTCTTTTCTATATAAAGGCTAATGGTGAAAAAATTGATGGAACAAACAAATATGCTATTTCAAACCCTTGGTGTATTGCCGAAGATGAAGATTTTGATTTAAACAAAAAGTTTGAAACATTAGTTGATAACGTACTTACAAAAATTAACAGAGAATATGCTACAAGCGGTACTTTCACTATTCAAGATTATACACCAGAACAAAAAGTTTTCTTAAAAATTTGGGAGTTAAAGGCCATTGAAGACAAACTTAATACTGTTGCAAACTTGTTAAACGGATTTACTCTTGAAAATATCAAAAACGCATTGCAAGAAAAATTAAACGCTATGTATAAACTTTCAACTGACATGGGCATCACCGAAAAAGTTAAAGAGCGCTTAGATCAAATTTTAAAAGCAAAAAAATAATTACATAAAAAATCCACCAAATCGGTGGATTTTTATTCACTTTCTAAATATTCTAACTCAGGATGATTATCAAATTCCTTTTTTTGCATTAAATTGTTCAACTCTTTAAATTTTTTTAAAATTTGCAATAAACATCTCCCCTTTTTAACATATAATTTATTCACCTGTGAAAGAAGTGGAATTTCTCCTTCATGGACTTTTTGCACAGTCCCATATATTGTTTTCACTTTAAAATATTCAGGTCTATAGGCTTGTTTTTTTATGTAAGCTGAATCTTTGTCACATGTTTCAAATAAAGATGAAACAAAATCAAGATAATCTTGTTCAATATATTCAAAATCATTTAGAAGGTTATTGTTTAAAACGTTTAGATCAAAATTTAACTTGCTAATAACCTTATCGAACTCAATCTTATAATTTTGATAGTCACTAACGTTTGCAGAATGCCAAAGAACTGGATATGTTTTTCTTTTATCTAACACTTCTATATCAGTTGTAAAATTTTTAATGTATTTATTAATCTTTTTATCGACTTGTTTATGAAATTTTTTCTTACTTATTTTTTTGTCATCCACTTCAAAAAACAAATTCATTTTTACCTCTCGTTTTATCCTATTTTATACTAAACAGTATGAAATGTCAATAGTGGTTTTAAAAAACACGGATTTCTCCGTGCCTTTTTATAATTTAGTTATTGTATAACCTTCTTTGCTGTCTTTAATAGCATAACCCGATGAAACAAGTTTGCCTCTAAGTTCATCTGCTAAGGCATAATTTTTGTCAAGTTTTGCTTGCCATCTTTGCTGAGCAAGTAATTTAACCTCTTCTGGAATTTCTTCGCCCTTTTCTTCAAAATCAAGGCCAAGCACTTCGTTAAATTGCATCATTAAATTATAAACATCGCGGCTCTTTTCTTCTTTTAAAAGTTTTTGGCAAACAGCAAGGGCAACCGGCATGTTAAGGTCATCATTTATTGCATTTAAAAATTCATTTTTATATTCTTGAATTTTATCTTCGCCAAGTGCATTTTGCCCGTTTTTATGCTCTAAAACTGCGTTTTTCATGTTTTTTAATGAATTTTTTGCAGAAGTTAGTGCGTCAAAGGTGAAATTTTGTTGTTTTGAGTAATGAGCCATAAAGTAAAAATATCTAAAATCAAGCGGATCAAATCCTTTTTTTTGAAGATCATTTAAAGTATAGATATTATTTAAACTCTTGCTCATCTTTCCGCCATCAACTTGCAAGAATTCTAGGTGCATCCAGCGCGCGACAACTTTATGTCCAACAAGTGCGTCACTTTGTGCAATTTCATTTTCATGGTGCACTGCCCTATGGTCAACTCCACCTGTGTGAATATCAATGTGATCACCTAAGAACTTTCTTCCAATAGCCGAGCACTCTATGTGCCAACCTGGATATCCCATACCCCAAGGGCTAGACCACTGCATAATATGTTCTTTTGGGGCCTTTACCCAAAGAGCAAAATCGGCTGGGTTGTGTTTTTCTTCATCAACTTCAATTCTAGCACCTGCGAGTTTATCTTCAAGTTTTATATCATTAAGTTGCCCATATCCTTTAAATTTAGAGATATCATAATATATCCCCTTGCTTGTTTCATAGGCAAAACCCTTTTCTAAAAGCCCTTCAACAAATTCAATAATCTCATTTATAACACTTGTTGCTGGGCAAATATGCTCCGGCAAATCAATGTTGAGTCTTTTAACATCATTCATGAATACATCAGTATAGTATTTAGCAATTTCCCATGGCGTTTTATGCTCCCTTTGGGATGCAACAAGCATCTTATCATCACCATCGTCTGCGTCTGATGTAAGGTGCCCAACGTCAGTAATATTCATCACACCGTTCAACTTATAGCCATTATATTTTAAAACTCGTCTTATATTATCCATAAAAAGATAGGCCCTCATATTGCCAATATGTGGATAATAATAAACAGTTGGACCGCATGAATACATATTTACTGCAGCCTCATTATAAGGTTTGAACTCTTCCTTTTTTCTTGTAAGTGAATTAAAAAACTTTATCATAACTACCTTCTTATATTATTTATTCAACAAAACTTAAATATTCTAACCAAAAAAATGGAAGTTTAACAAAACTTCCCTTTTAAACTATCCTATTAAGATATTTGCAAAGCACATCAACTGCATAGTCAACTTCAGGAGAAGTCGGCCCAAGAGATTTTTCAAACTCTTTCATATATTCATCAAGTTCTTGATGGCCTTTTTCAGTAAGTTCTATTACCCTACATCTTTTATCCATGTTTGATTGTTTGATGATTATACAGCCCTCTTTTTCAAGGCCAGCAGTCATTAAGGCAAAGTTAGTCTTTTTAATGCCGAGTTTGTCAATAATCATACTAACTGAAAGATTTTCATAAATTGAACTAAAAAATAAAATCTTCATGCGCAAAAGACTTCCGTCTCTATGGCTTTTCATGAGATTTTCAAGCAGCGATTCAATTTCAATAAATTTATCTGTTCTTTTCATTTGACTTCACAATCTTGTATACATTATATAAAATTTTTTTTTAAAAAGCAAGTCTTTTTTGCTTGATTTTCAAGATAATTGTAATTAAAATATAAATATGCAGATTGAAGGACCTATTGAGGAAATAATTTTTAGAAACGAACAAAACGGTTATACCGTTTTTGTTGTGGACTTTAAAACCACTCCCGTTGTGTGTGTTGGCAAACTCATCAATGCTAATATTGGTGAGAATTTGTCTTTAAACGGAGAATATGTAAACAACTCAAAATATGGTTATCAGTTTAGTTTTGATAGTTATGAAGTCGTGCTACCATCAACTCTTGCAGGAATTGAAAGATATCTTTCTTCTGGGCTTATTAAAGGTGTTGGGCCAGTGACCGCAAAGAATATAGTCAATCACTTTAAAGAGCAAACGTTTGATATAATCGAAATGAGCCCTTCATCACTTGCCGAAGTAAAAAATATCAGCATGAAAAAAGCAATCGAAATTGGTGAGAAATTTAAGGAATTAAAGAAACTTCAAAACTCGGTTATGTTTTTGCAAAAATACAACATCACAACCAATATGTCTCTTAAAATTTATGACATATATGGCTCAAAAACAATTGATATAGTAAAAAACAATCCTTACAAACTTGTTGAGGATATTGATGGAATCGGTTTTACTACTGCCGATAAAATTGCAAAGAGTATTGGTATTCCAGCAAATAGCGCTTACAGGGTAAGGGCTGGGATTTTGCACACACTAAACTCTTCCATAGAAAAATCTGGAAACACATTTTTGCCAAAAGCAATGCTTTTAAAAATCGCAGCAAACCTTTTAGAGATTGATCTAGAAGGCAATGAGGAACTATACGAAGAGTCTTTAAAAGATTTAACACTTGATAAAACAGTTTTAACAATGTGGCATAACGAATATGAAATTGTTATTCCAACAAAGTATTATTTTAATGAAAACACTGTTGCACAAAAACTAACACTTTTAAATCTATCACAAAACGTTAAAAAAATTGAACTTGAAGATGAGATTAAACACTTTGAAGAAAAAAATAGCATTGTTTTTCATGATGAGCAAAAAAATGCAATTATAAACTCAATAAACAGTGGCGTTTCGGTTATAACTGGCGGCCCGGGAACTGGAAAGACAACCATTATAAAATGTATAATTGAAATACTTAAAGAGCACAACCAAAAATTCATGTTGCTCGCCCCTACTGGTAGAGCATCAAAAAGAATGAGTGATGCAACAGGTGAAGAAGCAAAAACTATCCATAGAGCACTTGAAGTTGCAAGCGGCGAGCTTGGCAACATTAACAGATTTGTTCATAACGAAAACAATCCTTTTAGAACAAATGTTGTAATAGTTGATGAAGTTTCTATGGTTGATGTTTCGCTCATGAGCCATCTATGCAAAGCATTGCCAAGAGATTGCAAGTTGATTTTGGTTGGAGATAAAGACCAATTGCCATCGGTTGGACCTGGAAATGTGCTAGATGATATAATAAAAAGTGAACTTTTCTCTGTTTCAATGCTTACAAAAATTTACAGACAAAGTGATGACTCTCTTATCATCACAAATGCGCATCTTATAAATTCTGGCAAAATGCCTTACATCAACAATTCATCAAAAGATTTCTTTTTTGAAGAAAAGATTGACTTAAATGAAATCAAAAACTCAATTGTTGATATGGTTACAAAAAGATTACCAAAATTCACAGGACTTGATAGCACACAAATTCAAGTCCTCGCCCCTCTAAAAGCTGGCGTTTGTGGAATCGACAACTTAAACCGTAGTTTGCAAGCAGCACTTAATCCACCTTCTATTAGCAAAATGGAAATCCCAGTTGGAGAAAATATATTTAGAGTTGGCGATAAAGTTATGCAAACAACAAACAACTATAACCTTGTTTGGAAAAAGTTAAATGGATTTATCGAGGAAGAAGGCGAAGGTGTTTTCAATGGCGATATAGGTTATATTGAACTAATTGATTACCAAACAAACGAAATGGTTGTTATGTTTGAAGATGGAAGAAGATGCCTTTACCCAAGAACTGAAATCAGTCAACTTTCATTAGCATATGCGATAACAATTCACAAAAGTCAGGGATCTGAATTTGATGTAGTTATTATTCCAGCGATTGCCGGACCTAGCATGATTCTTACCAGAAATTTAATTTACACCGCAGTAACAAGAGCAAAAAAGATTGTTACCATTGTGGGAGAACAACAAAATTTGAGAAGAATGATCAAAAACAATCATACTGTGCAAAGATTTACACTTTTAAAAGATCTTATGATTGAATCAGATAAAAAAATTAAGGAATTATTTGAGTAAAAATGAATTTAAAGGAATTCTTTAGAAAAACAAAAGATAAAGTGCTTGATACCATATTCCCAAATGATATCAAGTGTATTTTGTGCGATAGAGATATTCCTGACAATAATCAACATATATGCGAAAAGTGTTTAAAAGAAAATATTTTTAATAATGGCAATAGATGTGTTAAATGCGATATGCCAATAAAGGAAGGGAATATCGTGTGCGATAGATGCACACAAACTCACCGCTCATTTGAAAAATGCATTTGCCCTTTTATTTATGATGGCAAAGTAAGAAATGCGATAATCAAACTAAAAGATGATAAGGCAAAGTATCTTGCAAAACCATTTGCAAAATATATTTATGAAAAACTTGAAAAAGAAGATATTCAATTTGATATGATAGTTCCAGTACCATCGCATAAGAAAACTATTAAAAGGCGTGGCTATAACCCAGCAAAAGTTATTGCAGATGAGCTAGCGGTTTTGTCAGGCAAACCAATATGTGAAGCACTAATAAAAAATGTTTTATCTAAAAATCAGAAAGCACTTGGCTTTCAAGAAAGACAAACTAACCTGCAAAACACAATCGTTTTAACGGATAAAAATTTGATTAAAGGCAAAAATGTTTTGCTGGTTGACGATATTATAACAACATGTGCTACCATTGAAGTTTGTAGCACTCTATTAAACAAAGCAAATAAGGTCTATGCTTGCGCGATTGCTAGAACTAAGTTAAAAGATTAAAAAAGAGGAGTACTCCTCTTTTTATATATTTTTATTCCTCTTCCCAAAAATCTAACGCTTTTTTGGGAGCCATTTATTCTTGGGGTTCGATTCCCCTCTTATAAATAAAAAAAACTAGTCTGTCGACTAGTTTCTTTTGGTAGCCTCTAGGGGAATCGAACCCCTGATTCCGCCGTGAAAGGGCGATGTCTTAACCGCTTGACCAAGAGGCCATATATCAAAAAATGGGAGGTCTTTTTGATACTCTCCCATTATATATGAATTGCTTTATGTTGTCAAGTGATTTTTTGAAATTTTTGTTGAAAAATTAAAATATTAATTAATTTTCTTTTTCTTCATCTTTTTCATCAAAATCGCCACGATATTCCTTTCTTTTACCCTGTCGAATTATTGCTATTTCTGCGGCTGCAGTTACTGCTGTTAAACCGCCCAATGTTCCTGTAGCTGCCAAAAGCCCATTGATATTTTTTCTCATTTCTTTTTGCTTGATTTTCGTGTCATCATTATTTGAGTCATCCAAAATCTTTTGTGCATTTTGTGTGCTTGTAATTTCATCAAATTTTTTATTCATTTCATCAATTGTTATTTGCCCATCTTGAAACTCATATGTAAGCCCATCGATTTGCTCAACAACAGCTGTTTTATACTCATCAGTATTCATAAAGTCTTTTACGATCTTATCGGCCTTGTGTTGCACTACAAACAATGATACAGTTGTTGCTATCATAGCCACACCTGAAACTAATGCAACTATAAATGTGATTTTATCTGCCCTTTCATAAGCTTTTTTTGTTTTTAATATACCTTTATTTTTCATAACTTACCTTTTAAAAGTCTACTCCTGTTCAAGAGTTTCTTCGTCTTCCTCTTCTTCATCTCTTTTTAAATAAGCCTTATCAGCGGCTGATGCTATAGCAGTACAAGCCGCCCCTACTCCAAATGCTACTCCCGCAACACCAAAAGCACCAAATGCGGCGTAAGCTGCGCCATCAATTCTTTCATTATAAGTATTTCTCTTTTTTATAAGATCTGTGCGTGAAGACTCCATAAGTTTTTCTGTAGCATAATCATCGCTTGCAATATAATCAATATTGTTGTTTGTTACTTCCCAAGTTGCCTGACCAGCTTCAAATTTTTCATATTCTTTGCCAATATCTGCATAAATAGCACGCTTATACTCCTGGGTTGCTTTAAATTCTTTTACTGGATCTTTAACTCTTTGGTAAATTCCAAAGCCAGCCACTAATAATGTCATGCAGCCAGCAACCAGCAAACCAAATCCCGCAACTTTTAGTGCGATTGCACTTGCTCTAGTACAAACGCTTTGTGTTTTTAATAATTTCTCAATTGTCATTTTCTTTTTCATAAATTTTCCCCCTATAACTACATACGTGTGTATTATAATATAAAAAATGGCCCATGTCAATAGCCATTTTTCATAAAAACACTGCCCTCTTTAACTATAATTTTATATGTTTGTTCGGTTACTCCATCCTGCCAAACGATCTTTAATATTACCTCACGTTTTTCTTCACTTACTAGTGGAAAAAATTCAACTTCACCAGTAACTTTTCCGTTTATATAACTATAAAAACTCCCGTTCTCGTAAACCTTATCTCCTATTTGTGCTTTTGCTGAAAGAGGATTTGTTATTTTACATGGACTAACAAGTTTTACTCCAACTCTATTACCAGCCTCATCCCATCCTTTTGCTATATTAGCATCGTAAAACTGCACAACATCATTTTCTCCACCAAAATACGCGGTGTGAGTTATTTTATCATAACTAAAAGTTATATCTCCGCCCGTTGAATATTTATCTCTGTATACATTTGCGTATTCAACATTTTTATCCCCGCACCCACTTAATAACAAAAATGGTAAAAGTACAAAAATTAATAATTTTTTCATCACATCCTCATGGGTTATTTTGCTCAATTTCTCTCTTTTTATCACGCTCCTTTATCATTTGAACTTTTAAAACATCTGCCCGCTTTATTGAAAACCTTGAAAAGAGCATTATTGCAAGAGAAAGGCATATGCTACAACCAAAGCAAACAATCATGCCTAGCCCATTTTGAACTGACAAGGCTTGAACGGGCTGAGAGGAGTCAAATTTTATAATATCAAGCAAAAAACCAATTGCCAAAAGAGCAACTGAATTGGCTAAATTATAGGTAAACGTAAAATATCCCGTATAAGCGCCCGCATTATTTTGGCCCGTTTTAAACATTTCAAGTGTCACTGCATCTGCATACATTGAAAATGGCAAGGAATACATTGCCCCCGCCCCAATACCGCAAAAAATCAAACATGGGATTGCTATTATAAACATTGTATTTGTTGGTATAAAATCTCTAAACAAAAAAGTTATTGTTATCAAAAAAATCCCAACAACTATTGTTGAAAGAGATATTATCAGTGCCCTTTTTTTATCCATTCTGCGAGAAAGATAAACCCAAAGTGGTTGAGAACAAATCGCTCCACCAAAAAGAGAAATCAATACAACAGAAATTTGTGGCGAAGAAAAATGATAACAATATGTGAACAGGTGCATACCAACCGAAGTTAAAAACGATGATGCTATCGTTGCAAATGAGTAACCAAATATAACCGCTCTAAAATCCTTTTTCTTTAATATATCAAAGTATCCAAACAGCAACTGTGAAAAGTTGAATTTCTCCTTCTTTTGATCTAATCGATAAATATTATTTTTTCTTGTGTAAAGCAAAGTTGAAAATATGGTTATTAATCCCAAAAAAATCAACATACATGAATTTATAAGCGCAATATGGATATACCCTGTTTGAGTGTGTGAAGTTTGAATGCTTATTGATATAGAAGGCATAAAAAAATACATGAGTATGCTTGGTAAAATCATTCCCATTATTGAAAAAATCGTTTTGAAACTCTGTATTTTTGATTGCTCGTTATAATCTGGTGCAATATCAATAGCAAGTGCAGCATATGGCGTGCCGAAAAAAGTGTTTGCAGTTTCAATAGCAAGCATACCAATAAGTAGCCAGAAAAATTTTGCAATTTCATGCATTGATGAGGGCATTGACCATATACAAATGTTTAAAAAAGCAATAGCAAATATTCCAAAAAACATAAAGCCAAGTCTTTTGCCGAAAAATTTGTTTCTATTATTATCAGAAAGATAGCCGATAAGCGGGTCGCTCACCCCATCCCAAAGGGATGATATGGCAATTGCTATGCCCACAAGTGAGCCAGAAATACCCATGACCGCCGTTGCAAAAAACATAATAAAATTGCCCATTGTCTGCGACATGGAGCTATATCCTAATCCACCTATACCATACAAAAATCTATTATGAAATCTAAGCCCTTTTTTCACACTAGTATACTTATGTATTAATGTTGTGATTTAGACATAATAAGAAAGTTAAAATTGTTGTTTGTAACACAAAAAAATATCGGCAAGCCGATATTATTCTTCTTCCTCTTCATCTTTTGGATATAACAATTTTTGTGCAAGTTCAAATTTTGAAATGTTATATTGCCCAAGTTCCTGAATATTTCTTTCAATAAGCGATAAAATCCTTTCATTTTCACTTTCATATTTTTCATCATTTGGAAGTCTTAAAACAACCCCCTCACCAAAGGCTTTCTTATTGGTTTTAATGTCTTTATATGTTATTTTTTCATAACTTATATACCCTCTTAATCCATTTCCGCCTATAATTTTATAGTTTTCAGATTCAACATCTATCTGCAATAATGGAAGCGCTTTTTTAATAAAAGCTTCAAGGTCAAACGTAAAATTGGTATTAAACAAATTTTCGATAGCGGTTGCGATTTCAAAAGAGATGTCTCTTGGCTCTTCAATTGCAGACGCTTCTTTTAAAACGTGTGTGTGATTTAATCTTTTAAGTTCTCCTGGCAACATACTTATTTTCATAACATTAAAAAATGTATTTTTACCATCTGTTTTTTTAGATAAAACAATACCTGCCTCAGTCAGCAAGTTGTTTGCAACATCATAAATAACTTCTTTTGTATTTGCTTTGCCCTGAGATTCAAATCTATAAAACTTCATCAAACCCTCAAGTTTATTTAGCACTTCCTTAAAGGTTGCAAAGCCAAGCAAAACAAAGTGATATTTCTTCATTTCTTCACGTTCTACATCAAAACTTGTTTTCATAATTTCTCCTATAAAGTTATAATACACAATTTCCATTTAAAAATCAAATTAATATAGCCGCATTTTAAAATTTGTTGCATAAAAAAGAGGCATCACTGCCTCTTCTTAGAACAATTAACCATTCAATGAATCTTTGAAACTGTTACCAAACTTAAATACTGGAGTATTGCAAGCTGGGATAGCAACCTTTTGTTTTGTGAGTGGGTTGATTCCGTTTCTTGCGGCTCTTTTCTTGAGTTCGTAAGTACCAAATCCAGCGATTTGGATCTTTTCTCCTGCCTTTAATGTTTCAGCAATAGTAGCTGCCATTGCCTCAAAAGCGATACCTGCATCCTTTTGAGTGAAGTTTGCTTTTTCAGCAAACGCTTTGATGAATTGTTGTTTGTTCATACGTTTTTCTCCTTTTATTCTTTGGTATTTAACCTATTTCCATAATAGCATACTTTTATACAAAATCAAAACAATTTTAGCCCTTCCAAGCAAAAATTCTAACAATTTCTTGCCAAAGTACCTCAAAATAGCCTATTGCGCGGTTAAATAAATAGAAAAAACTGTTTTTTGAACTAGTAGAATTATGTGTTACAGCAACAACTTTGCCAATTATTTTGGACTGATCTTCACTGCCAGTAGCCCTTGCGTCACTACTTTCTGCCCTATTATCACCCATATAAAAAATCTTATCTTGACCAAGTTGATAAAATTTTACATTGTTGTACTCTGTACCTTGATAAACAATGTTGTACTTATATACATTGTCGGTAACAACATGATTTGTCTTGCTATTCCAAAGGTAAGTTGAATAAAACTGCCCTTCATAATAATTGCCTAGATCATATGTGGCACTTACCCCACTGGTCCATGATGAATAGCCTAAAACCCTTGACTCACCATATGAATTATTACATTTACCGCTAATATAAGTTTCATTTAATACTTCAACGCTACTTGTACCTGACTTTATCCTCAAAAATCTATATTGGCTTTCGCCATCTATATTTAATCGCAAGATTGAAATCTTGTCGCCACCCTTTCCAAGCAAACGTTTGATGACTGTTTTGCCAATATCATCTCTCTTATCAACTATAATAATATCGCTGTAATCTGCGTCTGTGCCTTTTTTTATATAAACACCATCTTGAACGCTCTTTCCATTTATATAAACAGGCTCAGGATTTAGAGTTGGCTGCATTGATAAGCCATTAATAGTTATGTAATCATAATTTTTTTGAAAGTAAACATCAACTGAAAAAACCGCAGCAAAAACACATATCAAGATTATTAAAAATATTACAAATATTCTTCTTGATGATCTTTCCTGCTTTTCATCCAAAAAATAATTATATTTTTGTGCGTTCACTTCTTTCAATTGCCTCTTTCTTTGAAAATTCACATCCGCAATAGTTTTGTCTGTACAAATTGTATTTTTTTGAAAACTCTATACTCTTTTTATATCCATCACCCTTTTTGTAATTACCTTCAAGAAATGGAATGTTTTCACTTTCTTCAACCGCATGCCCAATACTATTTATAACCATGGAGTTTTTATGTGGTGAAACGGTTAAAGTTGTGCCAAACATATCAAAGCCTAATTCTTTGGCTTTCTGGGCCGTTTTTTCAAGGCGCAATCTAAAACAAACACTGCATCTTGCCCCGCCCTCTTTTTCGTTTTCAAGACCTTTTATTTTACTATAAAAATCTTGTTGCAAAAAGCCATCTTCGATTACCTTTACGCCTATCTCCTTGCAAAAACGTTTTTGCTCACTAAGTCGATGTTGATATTCTTCATCGGTATCTATATTAGGATTGTAATAGTATATAGTTATATCATAATCATCTTTTAAAACGTCAATAACCTGTGTACTGCATGGGCCACAGCAACTATGTAACAACAACTTTTTCATTGAACAGACCTCATAATATCAATAAGTTCCTGCAAAATTGGGTTTTTGTCAATGAGGGTTTTTATATCATCATCAAACTCATCAATTGAAACTGTAAAGCAACCCATACAATCACCACAATCAATAAAAATTTGAAAGATGTACATTTGCGGCTCTCTGCATCCCTTTATTATAAAAACTGGGCATCTGTATCCCCCAACTTTTAAAGTAAAGTTTTTGGCAAGTTCAACCCCTTCAAAGTCGGCTTTATATTTTTTTGTAAGAGAGGTATAATATTTCACAAATTCATCAGGCTGCCTGTGAATTTCGAAAAAAGAAACAACCTTCCCGTTGCCCGAAAGATAATTTTCTGTGTTGATAAAGCCTTGCCCATTGCTTAATGAATACTTATCTTCAAGCAATCTATATGAGTCAGGCAATTCAAACGACATTTCATTTAATGACTTTATTACTCTTTTCATAACTCCCTCGCTTTTTAGTATGACACCAAAAAGTTTAAAAGTCAAGCAAGATAATAACCAAAAAGCAAAATATATTTACGCTCTAGCGTTAACTGCATACATCATCATATCACTAACATGATTGTTTGTTAAATAATAAACAAGTATCTTTCCCTCTCTCTTATAGGAAACTATATTTTGATCTTTAAGTTGTTTGAGTTGATGAGATATTGTCGTTTGATTTATCCCAAGCACAGTTGAAATATCATTTACACACATGTTCATCATTGACAAACACGTTAAAATCTTTATTCTGGTTGAATCTGAAAAATTTTGAAAGTAATCTGCTAGCTTTGATATATCATTGTCTTCTGGCAATGCGGAAAGAATATCCCTCTTGTTTCTTTCAGATAATAATAAAAATTTGTTTTGCATAATTATCTCCTTTTTTAACATTTGTTTTTGTTTTGTCATAAATATCTAATGTAATTCTTACACATTTTAGTTTTACATTTACAAATGAAAAAAGTAAAATAATATTTTTTGTTATTTTGTCTAAATTGTGAGTATTTTGTTTAAAGGAGGCTAAAATGAATAATCAAAATCTCTTGTTCGTTCTTCTTTTGTCGGTATTTTCAAATGCTACTGACACAAATTTGAACACAAACACAAACTTTTTGCTTTTGCTACTTCTAGCACTGGGCGGGCAAAACTTTGGAAACAATATGTGCTGTTCGCAAAACACCTGCCCTAACCAAACATTTAATGGATTTTTTCAATAATTAAAATAAAGCCTGACAAATTGTCGGGTTTTTTATTTTTGAAAAAAAAATAATTTTTAATATTTTAAATTTTTTTTAAAAAACCCTTAAAATCATTTTGCAAACTATTTTATTTGTGTTAATATAAGGTTGAAAATAATAAAAGGGGGGATTTTATGGGATATATTTTGGGAGCTTTAATGAACTCTGCATGGTCAGATTATTTCGATAAGCTTTTTGGTGATGATGAAACTGCAAAAAAAGCTGCCGCTGGCGCACTTGATATTGTTTCACTTGTGCTCTGGATAATTTTGGCCGTTGTTGGTGTCGCAGGCGTTATTTACTCAATTTATCTTGGTGTAAAACTTGCACGTGCTGAAGATCAAAGCAAAAGAGATGAAGCCAAAAAACATTTGATCACAGTCGTAATTGCGATTGTTGTTACCCTTGTTTTAGTCGTATTCTTTAACACATTGTTACCATTGATCTTAAGTGCTGTTAAAGGTAGTTAACGTAATTAAAAATTAAACAACGTCATTTAAACACGTTGTTTTTTTTAAAAAGATAAAAAAAACACATAAAATTATTTTGTTAATTTTTGTTAATATGATATCATATTGATAACAAAATAAAAAAGGAGACTACTATGGGATTTTTGTTTAGAGCACTTTTAAACTCTGCATGGACAGACTACTTCAAAAAGTTGTTTAAATTGACAGATTACACTGACGACGCATTACTTGCTGACACCCCACCTGCTGGTGCAGACGCATCTGCTGTGACAGCTTGGAAAGCATCTTCTCAAACATTAAACATTGTCACACTTGTGCTTTGGATAATTTTGGCTGTTGTTGGTGTTGCTGGCGTTATTTACTCAATTTATCTTGGTGTAAAACTTGCACGTGCTGAAGATCAAAGTAAACGTGATGAAGCCAAAAAACATTTGATCACAGTCGTGATTGCGATTGTTGTTACCCTTGTTTTAGTTGTATTCTTCAACACATTGTTACCATTAATCTTAAGCGCCGTTAGAGGATAAAAATAAAATAGCCCTTATGGGGTTATTTTTTATTGCCAAATATGACAAAATAACTACAATTTAGAAATGTTTTTGTTTTTTGTTGCAAATGCATATAAAATATGTTATTATAATAGTGTAAAAGGAGTAATGGAGTATGCAAGCACTACTTAATTACACATATAAAAACAATTTTGCATGGCTAAACGATGTATACAATGTTTTACCAAACATTTTGTGGGCTATTTTGGCTTTTGCTGGTGCTGCGGGTACTGTTTACGCAATAGTTCTTGGTGTAAACCTTGCAAAAAGTGAAACAGATGATAAGAGAAAAACCGCCGCTACAAGAATAAAAAACACTATCATCGGCGTCGGCGTTTTGATTGTTATTGTTGTGTTTATAAACGTTTTATTGCCTATGATTTTGGCCGCTGCATTCCCAGAAGATGTTGTAAAATTTATTGGAATATAGTGATTGTAACAATATTAAACAAATTTTCATATAAACTTGTGTAAAGGAGAAATCTATGCACAAGTTTTTTTGTAATTACAACAACATCACTGAAAAATATGAGCTCTCTCATAACAAGGCGAACATCTTTAATGTAAGAATAAATGCTGAAGAAGAAAATAATATCATGCAAGAAATTCAAAATGGCATACAAAATCTTTATGATCTTATCACAAAAATCAAAGACTACTATAAAGATGATGAAAATCTTGCCCTATTAAATGAAACTGAGCTTTTGCTATCAAATCTATATTATTCCTTCTTTGCCTCTCCATTGCAACTTACTGAGGAAAACAAGGAGAATGTTGAATTAAAAAGCCTTTTAACAAAGGCGTTTGAAGAGGCAAACAACCTTGAAAAACTTATAAACATCCCTGAATATAATAGACTGATTGAAATTATTGCAAACAATTTGCAAGTTTTGTTGAACAGAATTTAAACCTTTTTACATAAAAATCATGTCACTTTTTATCTCTTTTAACATAAAGTGTTAATGGAGCGTAATGCTCTAAGAGAGGTATAAATGACTTGCTTTTTTAATAGAAACAATCCCTATGGTCAAAACAGATGGATTATAATAAACGGAGTAACTGGGCCTACTGGCCCTGCCGGTCCTGCTGGCCCTGTTGGACCTACTGGTAGTATTGGCCCCGTTGGACCTACTGGTGCTACTGGACCTACTGGCGCAGATGGTTTGATTGGACCTACTGGTGCTACTGGCCCTGCCGGAGAAGTTGGAGCAACTGGACCTACTGGTGCTACTGGGGC
This sequence comes from uncultured Eubacteriales bacterium, assembly GCA_902796285.1. Taxonomy (GTDB): domain Bacteria; phylum Bacillota; class Clostridia; order Christensenellales; family UBA1242; genus Caccovivens. The sequence continues at coordinate 17,591 of CADBOH010000056.1, forward strand.
AACCGGTGCTACTGGTGCGGATGGATTAACCCCTACGCTAACAATTGGAAGTGTTACAACCGGAGATACCGC
>CADBOH010000057.1 GCA_902796285.1 uncultured Eubacteriales bacterium
CCAATGTCGTAGGTTTTGTGTTAACTTTAACTGTGCTAAAAGCGATGACAATTGCAGAAATAGCAAGCACTAACGCAGCAATTATAGAAAAAATAATCACATTTTTTCTTTTTTTGTTGCGAATATAAGTATCATTGATTTCTTTGAGCACATCTTCTTCTTTGGCTTCGTTTAATACTTCTTCCATATGCTACTCCTCTTTTTTGTCTATCTTTTGTTTAGTCTTTGTTGCATCTGTTTTGGCAGTAGTTGTTCTTTTTCTTACTGTTTTTGCTTCCTGAGGCTTTTCGTCATCAGTCTTGTCCTTTTTATTTGTGGTTGCTTTGACTTCTTTTTCAGCCACAACTTCTGCTTTAACTTCTTCAGCCTTTGTTTCATTTGCTTGTTGTGGTAGTTCTTGTTTAGGCTCTTCAACCACATAAGTCCTCTTAATTGCATCAAATTCTTCTTGGGTAATAATACCATTTGCAAGAAGTTTTTCACCTTCTAAGAGTTTTCGTTCAACAAGCATTTTGCGTTCATTTGCTGCGTTTTGTTTTCTTTCAAGTTCTTCTTTTTCTTTTCTCTCTTTATCACGCCTATCCATTTCGGCAACAATTTCTTCTGCTTTTTTGCCAGAAATAAGCAAATCAATTTCTTCTCTATAAATTGTTTCTCGCTCAAGAAGAAGTTTTGACATTTCATTTAATAAGTCAATATTGTCTTGCAATATCTTTTTAGCTCTCTTGTAGTTGTAGTCAAGGATTGCTCTAACTTCATCATCTGCTTCAGCGGCAAGTTTTTCAGAGAAGTCATTTCTCGTTTGATAATCTCTACCAATAAATACTTGTTCATTTGAAGTAAGGCCTAAGAAACCAAGATTCTTGCTCATACCCCAATTATAAACCATATTTTTGGCAATCTTTGTGGCCTGCATAATATCACTTGAAGCACCAGTTGTTATATCCTTAAATATTAACTCTTCGGCAAGTCTTCCACCCATAGTAACTGCAATTTCATCCATCAAATAATTGTATGAGCGGTAAGAGTTGTCGTTTTCAGGTCTTTGCATTGTATATCCACCCGCATGTCCTCTTGGTATAATTGAAACTTCTTGTACTTTATCAGTATTTTCAAGTTTTGTTGCCAAGATTGCGTGCCCAGATTCATGGAATGCTGTAATCTTTCTATCTTTTTCAGTTACAAGTCTGCTCTTCTTTTGAGGACCCATTGTAACCTTGTTTATACCTTCTGTAATATCAGACATGATAATTTTACTGCGGCCTTCCCTTGCGGCAAGAATTGCTGCTTCATTAAGCATATTTTCAATATCTGCACCAGTAAAACCAACAGTAATTTTTGCAAGTGTTTTAAAATCCACATTTTCATCAAGTGGCTTATTTCTTGCATGAATTCTTAAAATACCTTCTCTGCCCTTTACGTCTGGAACATTAACATAAATTTGTCTATCAAATCTGCCTGGTCTCATGAGGGCTGGGTCAAGGACATCCGATCTATTTGTTGCAGCCAAAACAATGATTCCTTCATTTGGCTCAAAACCATCCATCTCAACGAGCAATTGGTTTAATGTTTGTTCTCTTTCATCATTGCCGCCACCAAGACCCGCACCTCTTTGTCTACCAACAGCGTCAATTTCATCGATAAACACAATACATGGTTTATTCTTCTTGGCCTGTTCAAACAAATCTCTTACTCTTGATGCACCAACACCAACAAACATCTCAACAAAATCAGATCCACTGATTGAAATAAATGGAACATTTGCCTCACCTGCAACGGCTCTTGCAAGAAGAGTTTTTCCAGTACCTGGATAACCAACTAAAAGAACACCTTTTGGGATTCTAGCGCCAAGATCTGTAAACTTCTTTGGAGATTTTAAAAACTCTACGATTTCTTTTAATTCTTCCTTTTCTTCATCTGTGCCGGCAATATCAGAAAAACGAACTTTACTTGAAGTATAAGCTCTTGCTTTTGACTTGCCAAATCCCATTGCCCCCTTATTTGAGTTGCCAATAACTCTAAATATCATAAACACAAGGAATACACCAAATCCAAGGTAAAGAATAGGTATAATGATATCAAGCCAGTTTATACCATCCACACCAACATATGTTGTAATTGCCTTAAAGTCAGGGTCAGATGCGTGCGCAACATTGTAATCATTGATTGCTTTTCTTACATCTTTTACTAAATCGTCACCTATCTCATAGTGAACATAGTAGTCAGAATACTTTGGAAAGCTGTTTTCATATTTTGAGCCTTCAACTAAAAAGTAAATCGTGTTGTTGTGATAATAAACTTTTGCTAATTTTTCATTTTCACCTTTACTGTTTTTGTGAGTCCCATCAATGAGTTGATTTATCTCAGTCATCTCGCCTTCAATGTATTTGCCCTTGTAACCATTATTTGTAAATATAACAACCGCGAGCAAAACAACAAAGACAAGTAAAATCAAATAGGACCATCTAAATTTTGGTTTTTGTTCGTTCACTTATTCCTCCTAAAAAAATCTTTTCAAGATATTGTATCACAAAATTAAATTTATGACAACTGATTGAAAAGGCTTTTTAACGCAAAAATTGAAATTTGGCAACAATTTCGACAATTTAATCAGGTTCGACGCTAACTATCAACTTAAACGTTACATGCCTTAAAAAGTTTTCAGCTCCACCGTTTGCATGAATAAAGTTTAAGTACTCACCCCTATTATTTGTAAAAAATTCCCTATTGATTTCAAGGACATCAGCATTGTTTTTCTTTAACATATCAATGGCCTTTGAAAAATTGCCTTTAATTTGGTTGTTAAGTTTATTTTCAATTTCCTTGTTGATATCACTTAATTCTGTATTAAATTTAACATCCTCTTTTGCCCCTTCAACCTCTACCAAATTTATACCTAAATTAACTTTTGCAACAAACACTGGATAACCATTTTCAAATTTTGATGTTTTTATAACTTGTTTATCAAGCACCTTGTAGTCCAAATTGAGTATTTGTCCATTTTTTTCAACATCTTTTATCCTTATAATTTGATTAAGCGACTTTGTGTTTAAAAGATTTACAGCATTAAGCATATCAACATCAAGTATCTCCGCCATTTTGCCATCTTTTAATAAAATAGACTTGCCACAATTGATTAAACTTTCCTTCTTTTTGCCACTCTGTTGTCCACCACCTTCTTGCGACATATCAGAGCCTCTATCTTCTGACATAGACGCTTTTTCAACAGACGCAAAAACGTTTGAAGAGCCTTCTTCCTCAACACACAAATATCCTATTATTGATGATTTTACATCGCTATAATACCCTTCATAAAAAGCTTCAAGAGATGTGTCTGTTACATATAAATTTTCCGCATTGAAGCCAACGATTTGTTCAAGCTTTAATCCAGTGTTACTTTTTGATATTTGTGACAGGCTTAAAAGTTCTTTGGCTGTTTTATTTGTGGCGACAAAAACTGTGTTTTCTGGTAAGGAGGCAACACGACTTAAATAATCAAGATGCTGTGTAACATCTTCTTGAAGCAATTCTTCATTTACAATAGTTGTTTTAGCATGAAAAAGGCCAACCTTTCTTCCCATTGCAATTTGTGCTCGATAAACTGCTTGCGCAACTGACTCTCCCTTGCCTGAAATAATGGATTTTTGTTCCTCAAAACTTTGGTTAATAGTTGGGATAAAAGTTAAAAGTGAGATTTCATATTCATCACCAAGTTTGTCAATTCCAACTGCCGTAACAACCCCTCTATTTCTGCTTTCACCTGGTGAGTATATTGCAAGTGGGGCATAAAAAATCAAAATAATGATAAAAATGAAAAACATTGGGTTTTTATATATTTTTTTTAATTTTCCCTTCACTTTTCACCTCCATCCACCAATTTTTCATACTTTTTTCTTGAAAAATATGCAATTAAGGCTATTGTAAGGCAAATTATTGGAAAAACATAATTGATAAAAATTCCAACATACGAAAGCCAAGAGGAAAACAATGACACAATTCTTTCATATTTTTGAATTAAAATAAAGTAACATAAAAGTGATGAAATATCAAAAATTGCAACTATAAAAGGCTTTGATAAAAGTGGAAATACATTTTCAACACAATCACAAAATGCAAAACAAAATATTTCAACCTCAAATAATGCAATAAACATTATTGTTAACATTGAAATTATATCAAGCCGCCCTATCGCATTAAATCTAACCGAGAAGACTAATATGTCGGATAGTGCGTCATTGTGCATAAATGAGGTAACCTCATATTTGGCATAATACAAAACAAACAATGACAAAATCAACACCATTGCTGATAGCGAAAACTTATATAATTTTTTCTCCTCACCTTTTTTTATTTTTATCTTGTCAATTATCAAATATAAAACCAAAAAATCTCCAAATGAAAATGTGTATTTATATATCGATGAAAAAAAGACTTTTGCAGGGGTTGTAAAAAGGACAGGCATATTTAATGTTGTAAAAAGTGAAAATCCAAGGCATGTAACAAACCCTATTATAACAAGTAGCAAAAAAAATTCTGCTGTTCTTGAAATCGTTTTTATTCCTTTAACTGCAGCATGGCTCACAACAGGTATAATAGACATGATTGCTATTGCAAGAAAATCTTCTTGGTAAACTTGTTGTTTAAGATAAACATACACCACGTCAACAATAATAAGAGTTTTAAACAAGAAATAAACTCCAAAAATCATGTAAAACAGTATGGTAACAGGCTTTGTAATTTTTTTTGATAAAATATCAAATAGTTTTTCTTCTGGAAACTCTTTTTTTAACTTCAACAAAATTGGCAACATTGCAAAATCGAGTGCAAAAAGCAAAATCATCACAAAAATCGAATCGCTTTTGTTGTCTTTAAACATATATGAAGGCAAAAGTAAAAACTTATTTGCAAGTATACACAAAAATGCGATAATCCCCGCTTGACGAGCCGAAATATACTTAGTCATGATTTCTCTCCTTTATTTTAGGAGAAAAACTCTCCGGCCGCTCATTCATTTCAGTGACGGACGAAGTTAGAAGCCCATCTTTTAAATCTTTTTCAATCCTTGGGCTATATGGTGCAAGATATGGAGTTTCATAACTATCTAAGGTATTCATATAGTTGATAAAATAAACCATACCACCAACAATGCCGGCAAGTCCAAGCGAACCACCTATAACGAGAAATATTATTTGAAGAAGGGTTATCTGTGAGGCTTGTTCTGGTATAGTGTAAAGTGCAATTTTTGAAAGTGCAACAATAATTACCCCTGGAGGTGAAATTAAACCTGCCTTTACCCCAGTATCTCCAAGAATAAGCGCCCCTACAACCGATGTGGCAAGACCTAGATAGCTTGGCAGTCTTAAACTGACCTCATATAAGATTTGAAAAAGCAAAAAGATAAATAAAATCTCTAAAAATGGAGTGAAAGGCAATCCTTGGGTTGTATCTGCAATGGTTATCAAAAAATTTAGCGGCAAAATATTATAGTGAAAAATTTGAAGTGACAAATAAAATCCAGGTGCAATAACCGCCACAAATAAACCAAGCAATCTTATAAGTCTTATAAAACTTGAATAATGATGATTTGTGTAATAGTCATTGCTGTTTTGCATATCTTCAATTATCACAAATGGAACGGTAAGCACAATTGGTGAATTATCAACCAAAATCGCCACCTTACCTTCAAGCATTTTTGAAACAACAATATCTGGCTTTTCTGCGTTTCCAATTTGCTTGAACATCGAGTCAGGATGCTCCTCTAAAAAAGACAAAACATAGTATGAGTCAATAATTCCGTCTGTCTTTATCTTGCTTAAATTTTTTAAAACACGCTCCACAATTTTTTTATTTGCTATATTTTTTAGATATGAAACAATAACTTTTGTGTTTGATTCTTCGCCTATTTTTAATGTTTTCATAACAAGATTAGGAGTTTTCAATCTTCTTCTTATCAATGTAACATTTGTTTGAATATCCTCAACAAACCCCTCTCTTGGCCCTTGTAATACCGGCGAAGTTGGAGGCTCTGATGGTACCCTTTCTGGAAAACTTAATATATCAACAGCAATAACTTTGCTTGAAAAATTTGTAAACAAAATTACTTTGCCGTCGAGCAATTCATCAATTGCTTGATCTTCATCAATCACTTTAACATCTGCACACTTAATTATTTTATTTTGAATATTTTCTATGCTAAATTTTCCTTCAAAAAGTTGAAACGGGCTATAAATTGATTCCGATAAAAGAGTGTTGTCTATAATTGATTTAAGATATACAAAAGCAATCTTTTGATTATTTCTATCAAAAAACCTATAAGCAAAATCACTGCTTTCATTTAAAGTAAGCTTAATCTCATCGACCTTTTTTTCTACATTAAAATAAGACATACCTCTTCCTTTTTTGTTAGTATGTCTTAATATTTTTATTTTAATCACTAGTTATTCTAGATATAACACTTGACCAGATGTATAAACATTATATTCATTTAATGTTGTTGGGCTCACACCGATTGTGGCTCCATCAACATAAATTGAAGTAATATCAACTGAATATGTGTAAATATTATCTTGCAAAGTTGAAGTAACATTTACTTTATGTTGTTGATTATTGATATAAACAATAATTTTTTCAATTTTTTCAGCAGAGGTAAGATTTAAAATCTTGTTTTCTCCTTCACTATTAAGGCTAATCGTTGAAAAATTTTGTATTTCATGCACAACAGTAAGTTCAATTATGTTTGACTTTAGACTTCTCTTATAAGACTCGCTATTTGACTTAGCAACAACGTAAATATCTCTCTGCCCTCCATCAATTCTTTGCAAATCAATGAAATTCTCATCAGTTACCACAATTTTTTCATCTGCTTGATAATTGTAATGCACTTCATAATAGTCGGCATTTTCTATATTTTGCCAACGGATAAGATTGTCGCCAGTCTCATATATAACTGGGCTTTCAAGATAAGCATAAGTCTTCCATTTTATTGGCTCACTATATTGTGTGTTTTGAACATTGTCTTCACTAACATAGCACACTGAAATTTCATATTCCACACCAATTTCGACACCGCTTCTAAACATATCATAATTTGTCATAAGATTTTTTGTGCTGTCAATAACCAAATCACCCTTTTCCGCATTTGTGAATTTAAATCTATATGCCCTGTAGTTATCATTAACATCAGCAAACATATATATATTATTACCATCATCGATAATTTCTACCTTGTTTGGCCTAGATGGATTATAGCCTAGCACAAAAGCGAGCGCTAGTGCAGCACCGAGAAGTCCAATAATGACAAAAGAAAATAAAAATGTTAGAATTTTTTTGCTTTTTTCGTTCATCTCAATGTTATTATAACCTAAAACACTAATATTTCAAAACATTTTTTAAAATAATAATCAAAACAATATTGACAAATTTGTGCAAATGTACTATAATTAGTTTAGTTTATGGAGGAAATATGTCTAATTTATCATTATTAGGTAAGGCAATGCTCGATTTTAGCTGGATGAGTACCTCACAAATTGCCGCATTAATCATCGCTATCATCTTTTCAGTATTCTCAGTAGCGACTTCAATCCTTGCATTTAAGTATGCCAAGAGATTAAATTCATTCTTAAAAGCTGTAGCCATGACAATGGTCGCACCATTCCTTGCAGTAACTGCTTGGTTATTCTTGATTTTTAGTTTCCTTGATGCATTTAGAACAAACGAAGCACTTAACATTGTTATTTCAATATTAGTTGCATTATTCCTTTGCGGAGTTGTTATCGTTGTATCAAAAGCATTGTATGCTAAAAACGGTGAAAAACTTGAACAACAAGAAGATGATGCAATTGATGGAACATTTGAAGATCAAACAAACGCATTACCAGCTGCAGAACCAGCACTTCTTATA
>CADBOH010000058.1 GCA_902796285.1 uncultured Eubacteriales bacterium
ATAAAGATTTAATTGATATATGCAAAACAAAAAACTTAGCAATTCCTGCTAAGTTTTTTTGTTGTAAACTATAATAATTATTCGTTTTCTGTGTAAAGATTTACATAATTAGAATAGAGTTTCATATCTTCTTCATTTAATTTTTCAAATCCTTCAACCACTGCATGTGTATCAAAATTTATAAAAAATTCCTTATATTCAGCTAAGTGACTTGCATTTTGAGCGACCATTGCCTTTTTTACAGCTATTATTTTTTGTAAAGTGACTCGTGCGATATTGTCATATTCTCCATCACATTGGCAGAAGAAAACCTTTTTCCCATTCCAAAGCAAGTAGCTTTTGTGTACTTCATCATCATTTATGTCAAGAATGATGTCATGTTTTTTAAACAGTTCAATAATTTCATTTACCTTATTGGCATGAGCAAGACGTGCTTGTTCAATTTGCTTATCTTTTTCAGTTATTGGTTTCATTCTTGATGCAAAATATTTTTCAAAAACACCAGAATCTTCAAGAGAGTAAAACTCTTTTTGAGCAACATTGCGTTGTTCAGCCATGACTGCAAGATTCTTTTGAGCAACAAAAAACTCATCGTTGTCACACTTATATAACATATTGTCATATTTCTCGCACTCTTCTTCAATCTCTCTCATTGCCCAGTATTTTTGGTTTAATTCCTTTATTTCTTCGATTGACTTGTTTTTTTGAAATACTAGTTTAAATCCTTCAGCAACTTCTTGGTTAGATAAAAATCTTGTCATATCATCCTCCTATTTGATATTATTTTAACACCTATTTATATGATTGTCAATATCCAAATTTTTAGTTGCCGCCAATAAATCACAAAAAGCTGACAATTTTTGTCAGCTCGTTATTTATTTTAAAAATTCACTTAAATGATGGGCACAATTTGGGATTTCTTGATTTGTAGCCTTTATATTTTGATGAGTGTCTTCAATCAGGTATATATCATCATATCCTTTAATTTTTTGTATAACATGAAGTTTTGCGATGCATCTTGTTTCGTGTGTGTAACTTTCAAGATTCCAGCAAATTATCATAATATTTTCTTCCTTAATAAATGGCATATATTTTGCAAGCCAATTTTTCTTTTCAATGATTTGACTAGGGTGCTCACAACTACTTAATATTCCAACTGTCTTATTTGGAAGATGGCTAATTTTTCTAGCAACGTTGACCATTGACATAATTGGCCTCTTGTTTTGATACACGCCTGCGACCTCATTGACTATATCTGGGCCTTCACCATAACGATATTCCGCCACCACTCCGTCCATATCAAACAAAACCAACTGATGGCGGATGTTATCTTTAATATATTTTGGTATCATAAAACCTCCGTTAGTTGTTTTAATATTGTGTTTTACTGGTTATGTTTTTGTACTCATCATAAAGCTTTAAGCAATCTTCTCTATCAAGTTCCTTGCAGAGTTCAATTTTTTTATCTGGAATAGATTGCTCAAAAAATTTATCTCTAAATCCAATTATTTCTGTGTCATCAGTGTTACAGCCATAGTAAACTTTGCCTATATTTGCCCAAAGTATTGCGCAAAAGCACATAGGGCATGGAAATCCAGTTGTGTAGATTTCGCAGCCTGACAAATTAAAGGTTTTTAGTTTTTTGCACGCTTTTCTTATCGCATCAATCTCGCCATGACAAGTCGGATCGTTTTTTTCAACAACGTGATTGTGCCCTTTGCTGATAACTTTGCCTTCTTTAACTATAACAGCACCAAATGGGCCACCATGATTGTCGTTGATACCTTTTTTCGCTTCTTCAATAGCAATTTTCATGTATTTATTCATTTTCTTCGCTCCACTAATTTAGTCCAATAGAATAAACTTAACTAATTTTTTCATGATAAGTTTAATTTGACCTTTATATAATATCAAATTCTTCATTTTGAGTCAACAATTTTCAAAACAAGACTTGTCTAAGAAGATAATGGCAAATCTTAAAAACATTATTTTTTATAAAAACAATTTGTTTTTGCGCCATGTCGTGATATACTTATTACAAGTTATTATGATTGACAAGAAAGCAGAAAATTTTTGTTATGTTGTTGTGGGGAAGATAAAGGATTACCAAGCAAATGAAATCCTTCCGTTTTTTGTTAAACAAGATCTAAAAAGAATCACCAACGAAAAGGTTATTTGTCAAAAAAAAGCGGCATATGGGCTATTACACTATGCACTTTTAAAGTTCTTGAATTTTAATGATGATTTCTCTCGTGTGACTAAAACAAAAAATGGAAAACCGATTTGCGAGAACTACCATTTTTCAATTAGCCATTCTGGCGACTTGGTTGCGGTTGCCTTGTCAAGCGACAATGTTGGCGTTGACATTGAAAACACAAATAAAAAATTTAATTTTGAAAGACTTAAAAAAATTATGCTTCACGAAAGCGAGAAGGGTATTACGATTACCTCGCCACAGGATTTAATAGGTTTGTGGGTTAAAAAAGAAGCAAAGTTTAAATTTGATGGTGAAAAAACATTTTTCCCAAATCAGATAG
>CADBOH010000059.1 GCA_902796285.1 uncultured Eubacteriales bacterium
CACCATTAAGTTGGTTGCCTCCCGTTTGGTCAGCAGATGTGCCAAGTGTTGCAAGTCCAACCAAATTACCATTTGCATCAAATATTCCGCCACCAGAGTTCCCTCCACTAATACCAACAGAAATATCAATAACTTTTTCGTATACATTGTCAAGTACATCTAATGGCGTTTGATTGCCGGCTGTTTTAACAGGCGTATAATGCGCTCCTGCACTATCATATGTAACGTATACTGTTTCACTAGTAAACATTGTTACTTCATTGTTGCTTGCAATATTACCAACAGTCATTCTGTTTATGTTTTGTTTTTCAAGTGGAGACCCAATCGCAAATGCTGGCTCATAATCAAGTCTTTGATTTTGTTCGCAAGCAACCCAGCGATCTTTCATTGTTATATAATTATAACTAACATCCGCATATACAACTGCAACGTCTAGGTTTTTGTTTGCCCATAAAACTTCACAATCATATTCTATTTCATCTTCTGCTCTAACTTTTAGTGATTTGTTTGTATATCCAGAATTATCTAAAAAGTCAACAACATGATAATTGGTGGCAATATATGAACCTCTGCTTGCCGTTATATTTGTAGGCAAGTTTTTTGTTCTATAACCAGTTGAAGCAACAACTACCCCACTACCAAGTGAAGAATATTTATCTCCAGAATATGTATCTTCATATTCACCCATGAATTGAACAGTCGCGTTTGAATCTCTATATAACTTTGCAATATCATATATTGTCATATCACTTGTAACCTGCTCGCTTACACATGCAGTTTGTGAATAAACCGGCTGTTTTTTATCGGAAATATGAAGCGGAACTAAATATTGTGAGCATAAAAAAGAGAAAATACATATAAGTACCAAAGAGCTTAAAACAGCTAGCCACGAATTTCTTTTCATATACACCCCTACAATACATTATTAGCAATTTGTAATAAAAAATTAGAAAATTTTAAATTTGTCTTTATAAAAAGAGAGAGCTTTTATTGTTTTGCAATAAAAACCCATGCTTATTAGATAATCTGCAAGCTCTTTTTGTAAACTTTTTTGTAATCTTGTGCAATCTTCATGCCTTCAATAATTTCAAAAGACGCATCTTTTTCGGTGATAGTTTTCATTATTATTGAATCACCAAGTATATCACACATAACATCTGTTACAACTGGTTTTCTTGAAGCATTAAGTGCAACTGCAAGTTTAACAATAATCCCAAGTTTTCTTACAGCATCAAGGTCCTCATCTGTTAAAATATCTTTGTATTTAATCCATTCATTAAGTGAAAAATCGTCAAGATTTTGGCATACTGCAATAAACCCAGCCACCAACAATTCTTTATGTGTTGCACCCTTGATACCAGAGAACAAGATTTTTTCCATGCTATATCTTGAATAATTTTCTCTATCAATATACTTGCCACAATCAAACATATAACTTGCAATTCTAAGTGGCTTAATATAAAATCTTGGGAGTTTGTGCATAACTTTAAGTTGTTTAAATAGTATCATTGACATATTGTAAACACTTTCATTTATAGAGTGCTCATCTTTATTAAATTCAAAGTATGTTTCAAGTGAATTTGTGAGCAAATCACTAAACTTTTCTTGTGAAGAAGAAAGAACATTTTGTTGAAGGATTCCACTTCTTAAATCTGCTGTTGAAAATGCCATCTCATCTTTTTTAAGCACATCAAACACTGCTTGAACAATAGCCATACCATTTGCTATATTGCCTGCATCCTCAAAGTCAATCCCTTTGATTTTTCTAATCTTTTCAAGATCAATACCTTTTATAAACTCAAAAGTTTTTTCTGAAACCTCATTTGTAAGTGGGTAATTGTTATCTGCGTCTAATGGATATCTTTGAATTTTTCTTGCAATTTTGCCAATCGCCATAACACTTCTACCAGTAGCAACAAGTTTTAAGTCTTCCTCTATCTCGCTTGACAAAGGAAGAGCGGCAATTTTGCCAACACAATAAGATCTAACTTCATCCATAGTTTTGCCATAATCTGTTGCATTGTTTGTTCCAATAGGCAAAATAGCGTATGACAAAACAGCCCTTCTGTTATACTTAACAAGATAGGTTGAAAATTCTCCAACATGAACAAATACACCCTTTGCATTATCAATGCTATTAACAACAGCGTTAAAGATATACTTCATGTAATCTTCATCGCTAAGGATAGTAAAGTTTAATCCTGTGTTATTATAAATCTCATCTAAAAAGCCCTTATAGTTTCTTGCTTTTAAAATCACGTTTGTAACAACTGGGATGATTGTTGTAACCCCATAACTTTCAATGAGCATTCTATAAGTTTTGAGCATATTTAAAACTTCGTTTTTAGTTTTTGGACTAAGGAGCTCTTCCTCGCCAATTTCCTTGCCAACAACAAAATTTTGGCTCTTTGAAAAATAGATTTCACTTTTAAATCCATTTACTCTAAAAATAGTCAATCTAAGCAAACTTTCATTAAGTTCGATAACCGCAACTTTTTCCATTATATCTCCTATTTATCTAAATCAATTGCTTCAACTGGGCAACTTGCTTGGCATGCCCCACAATGAATACATTTTGTTTTGTCAATGGCAGCCTTTCCGTCAGCGTCAAAATCTATCGCTCCAACAGGACAAATAGCAACGCATGTGCCACAGCTAATACATTTAGTTTTATCTACCATGTTAACCCCCTAAGTAATGGTATTTTAACATATTTTGAAGATAAAGTAAACATTTTTTTATGTTATTAAAAAAATAATTTATATTTTATATATATCTCCTGACTCCTGACTTTTTACTTTTGAAAAACCTTGACGATTTGCAAAATAGACAAAAGGCAGAGAAAAACACCAAATGAAATTTTTAAAAGTTGGTTTGGCAAAAGTCCGGCAAGAACAGCACCGACAGCAGAAAAAATCACACCAAACAAAATCATTACGGCCACTCCTTCTGTTTTTACAAATCCTCTTTTATAGTGAATTATTAATGAAAAAATTGACATAAACAAAAATGATAATAAATTTATTCCTTGGCTTAATTTTTGATTTAAATTCATAAATATTGTTAAAAGTGGAATTAATAGCGTTCCACCACCCATTCCCAAACCGCCTAAAACTCCTGATAATAGGCCAAATAAAATATATAAAATAATAGTTAAAAAATTACTCATAAAATTAATTTTATCCCTCCTATCAGCATTATTAATGCAAAAATAATCCTAACAATTTTTGGGGGTAAAAATTTTAAAATAAATGCACCAAAAATCCCTCCCAAAATAACCCCTATTGTTACAAAAAGGAGTGGAAAAGAATTTATAAATCCATTAACTACGTAAACAGTAGCCGATATCAAACTAAGTGGAAAAATCAAAAAAATTGCAGTTGCGTGCGCCTCCTTTTCGCTAAGCCCCATCACCTTTTCAAGAACAGGCACAGCAATCATACCACCGCCACCGCCAAAAAATCCGTTGACTAAACCAATAAGGATTCCTCCAATAACAATCAAGAGTTTTTTTGTTATACCCTTCTTTTTGTCTACTTTTTTTGTCGCATAAAGTCGAAAACACTCTTTTTTGTTTTTTTGTAGTTTAATCTCCCCGCTTTTTGCACATTGTAGATTATCACTTGTCTTTTTAAGCAACACTTTCGTTTCTTTCATAGAATTATTATGAATAAATGTTTGAAAATTATTTGATTGTTTTGCTTAAATGTTGTATACTACTATAGTATTATAATTATAAAGGTGGACTATGATAAAATCTAACTCAGTAAAAAAACACAAACTCTTAAAATTATGTATGGCATTTTTATTTCCATTTTCACTTTTTGGCGGACTAGCTCTTACTACAGTCAACCAAAATGCATACGCAGATTATGTTGCACAATATGAAGAGTCTGTTACAGTAACAAACTCATCTTTCACACAAGGTTCTATTGCCTCTGCAAGCAATTCATTGACTGGATGGACTGCTATTGAAACATATAGCAAAGCTTCTGGGATGATTGTAGATGTTGGTAGCGGAACAAACTCAGATGATAGTGAAAACTCAACTTTTTCAAGATATCAATCAACATATATGTTGCAAGAGAATCCTCGTGCAAATGGCAGTGATACAAGAATTTTAATGATCAATTCTAAAGCAAGTTCATCACAATCAAATGTCCTCGCCCAAAAGGGATACAGATCAAACTCAATCACACTTAACGCAAATTCTTTTTATCGTTTTAAAGTGTCTGTAAAAACCGCAACAAATGGTGATGACAGTGTTAACGCATCTGTTTATCTTTCAGGCTTAAAAGATGCAAATGGCGAAGCTGTTAATGTTGGATATGAGAACATAACAACATCTGTTTGGAAAGAGTTTTTTGTTTTTGTTGCAACTGGAAACAAAACACAAACTGTAACACTTGATCTTTATCTTGGTTCTGCAAACGGCCAAAGCAGCTATGGTGCAGTTTTCTTTGATGATGTTAATGTAACAAAGCTTTCAAACAACGCATTTATGAGCGCCTGCCTTGAAAAAGGATACGACGGCAATGATGACTATAAGACTTACAACACAAACACAACTAGAATATTGGTTGATGCTTTAAAAGAAGAGGCTGCCACAGTTGATACTACTGGCTATAACTTTGATTTTGAAGACCCAATTGAATCAGACACAAACACTCTTGGGGAAAGTTGGTCAGTTATAAACAAATCAAAGGGACATGCTGTTGTAGCAGATATTAAAAACATGCAAGTTGCCGACTTTAAAAACTTGACAGGATATGACTATGTGGGGACTGATCTCTCATATGGTAACAATCAGGCACTTATCCTCTACACTGATGACAATGGATACGTTGGAGTTAAATCTAAGGGGCTTGAAATTAATGCTCATGAAATATACAAAGTAACAATGAACGTGAAAGTTGCTCAAATTTCGTCTGGGTCATTCTATTTAAAAGTACAAGAAAACGATAAAATCTACACACTCTACCCTGAAATTTTATCAAGTGATTCTAATGCAGGCAATTACTATGCTCTACAAAATGCAAAAACAAGTGGAATAACTTCAAACACAACAAACAATTTTACAAATGATTATAGAACTGTTACATTCTTTATAAAGGGCCATTCTCTTTATAACACAGAAGTTGACCTTGAACTCTGGCTTGGAGATGATTCTACTCAAGCTAAGGGCTGCGTAGTTGTTGATAACATTACTGTTGAATACAGCTATTATGAGGCGTTCAACTCAGCATCCGACAAACTTGAATTAAAAAGTTTTTCATCATCACCTGCCTCAATTAAAAATGGCTACTTCAACGCAACTGAAAATACTGATGCAGATGGATTATATCCAGTAAAAGCAACAGATTGGACTGTTGAATATGAAAATGAAAGAAACAATGTTTCTGGTGTAATATATCTTTATGATGCTGAAACATACAATCAAATGTATAAATTAAATGGCTACGACTGGGCAGGAATTTACCCTGGCTCACCAGCCGCTTCAAACACAACCACACCAAACAACGTTTATATGATGTTTAACAAATCAAATAGTTATCAAAGCATTAAATCAACTTCATATACACTTAATGCAGACGGATACTATAAGTTATCTTTTGATTACTATACACAAGATATTTCAGGCTTAAATGACGCAAAATTAAAAATTGAAGTTGTTGATGAAAACGGCATAACTATTTATTCAAAAACAGACTTGGCAAGCATGACAACATGGAAAAATATGCAGATTTTATTCCATACTGCCCCAACCATTTCACACAACATAACAATTAAAGTGTCACTTGGGGATCAAGATAACGCGTGTGGCGGAATTGCTTATGTTGACAACTTTGTAATTGAGGATGCAGAAGAAAACGACTTTGTCGCTGCAAACTTCAAAGCAAATCTTTCAAATTACTATTTAGACTTAAATCAAGAAAATCTTTCAAGGGAAATAACTTCTTCCCCTGCTTACAAGTTGGAAGTTGCAAGCATTTATAACTCATCTTACACAAACAAAGATGATTGTGCAGTTGGCGGAACAGTAAATGGTCAAGACAATCCTTACATGGAGATTAATGAAGAGCTTCAACTTGAACAAGGCAATTATCTCGTGCTCAACACAAAAGTTGCATCAAAAGCAACATTAACATCTGTTTATGAACTTAACTTGGAAGCTGGAAAGTATTATAAACTCACATTTGACCTTGCAACAATCTTTAGCAAGGAAGATACAGATAAACACGAGTTTGGTGCCACAGTTGGTTTGAAAGGCTTTAACGAAAATCAATATTTGGTCACAAATAGTGATTTAAATAGTTACACAATTTACTTTAAATGTGAAACCGCTACAAAATCAGCAATTGTATTTACACTTAACTCAAACAATGAAGATGAGGTTGGTACTGCTCTTTTAACTAACATTGATTTTGCAGCCGTTGAGGAAAGTGAATACACAAATATTCAGTTATCACCTTCTCTTAACAAATCAATATTCACTTCAAAACAAACCTCATCAACTGAAACTGATGAAGATGAAAGTCAAGATGAAGACGATAGTTCAAAAGATAGCCAAACAAATAATGGCGGAAACACATGGCTATTAATTCCATCTATTATCACAGCTGTTGCTGTTGTTGTTGGTGTAATTGGCTGGGCATTTAGACATGTTAAAATCAAAAAGATAGAAAAAATCAAAACAGAAGATTATGATAGAAAACTAGCAGTTAACCATGATTCAGTGTTAAAAGAGGCTCAAAAGAGACGCGATAAAGAAGTTGAAACACTTGTTGCAACAAAAAAATCTCTTGAACAAGAGGCTGTAAAACTTGAAAATGACCATAAGGAATTTTTAAAGCAAAAACAAGCTGAATCCAATGGTAAACTCACAAAAGAGATGGAAAAAGCATTTAAATCTTATAATTCACAAAAGCATGCATTAAATGCAAAAATCGATATACTTAATGAAAAAATTGCAAATGCATCAACTGCAGAGTATCTTCTCAGCATTGAAAAAAAGGTTCTTGATGAAGAGGAAGACAAACTCGCAAAACAAAGAAAAGAATTAAAGAAAAATAGCAAAAATGCAAAATAAAAAAGTAAGCAATAATTGCTTACTTTTTTTGTTAATTTTTATAATTAATCCTCGTCATCATCATAGTCGAAGTCGTCATCATCATCATCGTCATCATAGTCATCATCGTAATCATCATCCATATCCTCTTCTTCGGCCATTTCTTCAAGGCTTTCATCATCCTCATCAAAGTTGATATCATCATCACCAAAATCAATATCAGGAGTCAAATCATCGTCATCATCAAGAAGTGTAGATTTTGTTAAATCATTAACAGCATTCATGTCGCCTGATTCATCATCACCGAGCATGATATCATCACTTTCTTCCCCTGAGAGATATTCTTCCCAATCGCCATTAAGTTCACCATCTTCATTTTGATGCTCTTTAAGGCAGCTTGCGCACATAATCTCGTTTTGTCCAATATAGTTTGTTTTACAAATTGGGCAAAGTTCTAAGTCAAGATCATCAACATAATCCTTCTTTGCTTCCATTTCCGCTTTGCATACTGAGCAATATTTATCTTTCTTTTGGATATAATTTAGTTCACATCTTGGGCATCTAATATATACAGGTTTTTTCATTTTAACTCCTTTTTTGATCGTTTAAAAATCTATATTTCTCTTATTCTAAACTATTCATAGGTATAATACCCTTATATAGCAGTTTTGTCAAATGTTTTTTTATTTTTTTTTGAATTTTAGCCTATTTTTTATTGTCAAGAGCGGCCTCTGCCTGGCTCTTTCTTATATACAATGGACAAAGTTCTTTATAAGAACAAAACTCCCCTTGTTTTTCCTTTAATAACGCAAGTTCTAAAAGTTCGTTTGGTGTTACTTCAATTTGAATATTTGTTATATTCTCTTCTTTAAGTCCAACTTTTATCCCCTGCAATTTGTCAAGCTCTTCCTTTTCAATCATTTGTTCTGGGCCAATTTTATTGCCGCTTTTATCATAAGAACAAACAAAGTACAATCCGCTTAATGCGTTAATCACACATGTAAAGTTATCATTGATAATATTATTTTTGATATAACTATATGCCATCAAATCAAAGCTTGTTATTGGATAAATCTTTTTTTCACCTTGCTGCCCCTGAACAAGCCCTTTTATAAGCGCTATACCTATCCTAAGACCAGTAAATGATCCTGGCCCCGTAACAACGCAATATGAGTTGTTTTCACCAATTTTACAGCCCATTTCATCTAGCATTTTGTCAATCGCCGGCAAAAGGCTTTCTGCGTGCTTTGCGTTTGAATCTAACTGACAAAATTTTGTTTTGCCATCAATGTCAATTGCAATCATTGCATTTTTAAATGCTGAAGATATTGCTATCATTTGTTTTCTCCTATAACATTTGACAACGTAATTTTTCTTTTGTTGTCATCTAATTTTTCTATTTTAATTTGAATATGTGAGCAATTTATAAGCCCTTCAACTTGTTCTGGCCACTCCACAAAAACGATGCCAGCAAGATTTTTTAAATCAAAATATTCATTAAACCCAAGCTCCTCTGCCTCTTCTTTTGATGACAATCTATACATATCAAAGTGATATACAGGGACTAGGCCATTTTCATATACATTTAAAAGCGTAAATGTTGGGCTTGAAACAAGTTCATCTGAGCCAAGTCCCTTTACAAAGCCTTTCACAAAATGAGTTTTTCCCGCTCCTAAATCTCCAACAAGAGTGAATACTACACCTTTTCCAACGGTCTTTGCAAGTTTTTCGCCAACAAGCATTGTTTCTCTTTCGCTGTTAGTCACCACCGACAATATTTCTTCCATTATTTTCTCCGATATAATCCCTTTTAAAAAAGAGTTTTTTCATGATGATATTATATACCAAAATTGAAATAATTGCAAACAATATACCAAGTATTAGGCCAACAATTGTATCAGTTAAGTAATGCGCTCCTAGTGCCATCCTAGAAACTAAAACGCTAAAAGAAATAATTGACACCAAAACTATTGAAAGTGCTTTGTTTAAACTTTGTGAGTTGGACTTTATAATCACATATACAATATACGATGCAAAAATACCAGCACTCAAACTATGGCCAGATGGAAAACTGAAACCATCCTCATTATCATAGTTAACAATATCTTGATAATCAACAAAAGGTCTATTTCTTGCAATTAAATGTTTTAAAACTCTGTTTAGCAACTGAAATACAAAATACGAAACAAAAAGAGCATACGCTAAACTGCGCTTTTTTAGAAAAACAATAAAAAATGTTATAGCAAAACCCATTAGGCTGCCAAACATTGATATTACCCTAAAAACAATCACCCACGCTGGTGACATATTCAACTGAAAAAATCTAATTAAATCCGCTTCAAATTCCATATGATTATAGTGTGAATTTTTAATAAAAATAAACATAATAAAAAAGATTAATGTATATGGCATTAATCTTTTTGTTTATTTTTTCTTGCAAACACAAAATCCATCATCAATATGGTAAAATTCATATGTGATATCACTATCATCCTTAACCATTTGTATAAATTTTTTCATATTATTTACCATAGCCCTATTTTTATGAGTTACTCGCTGTGGTGAATCTAATAATCCAAGCAAATCAACGTTGTCAGCAAATATTGTGCCGCCACCTGTTAACAAATTTTTAAGTAAAGGATAATATCTAAAATATTGTCCCTTCGGAAAAAAAAAAAAAATGAAATCAAATTTTTGCCCTGAGCGCTCCAACAACACAATCTCATCTAATGCATCTCCAACCTTCAACTCAACTCTATTTTCAACGCCATATTTTTTGAAGTTTAATCGTGCTTCTTCTGCCCGCTGCTCATTTTTTTCTATTGTTACAAGCTTTGCGTCGGTTGCTTTTAGCATCATTATACCGGAGTAGCCAATAGCAGTGCCTATTTCCAAAATTCTTGTTGGCTTAGCACTTTTGCAAAGTTCTACCAAAATCCCTGCTGTTTTGTCTCTAACAATTGGAATCATGTTTTGCTGTGCATATTGTTTAAGTTTTTGCATAACTCATCCTAGTCAAGAGTAACAATAGTAAGGATCATTGGTCTACGTTTTGTTCTCTTAAATATAAAGTTTGATACACTTCTTCTTAAAGATGCTCTTATCACTGCTGGTTCAACACCTCTAAGGTCAGCTTCTTTAAGTGATGCAACAATGCAATCTCTTGCATCTTGAACGAAACTTTCCTGTTCGTCAGCATAAACAACACCCCTTGTGATAATAAATGGATCTCCAACAACCTCACCAGCAACGTTGTTGATGTTAACACAAACAACGCAGATTCCATCTTCAGAAAGTTGTTTTCTCTCTCTAAGAACTGTGCTATCCATATCGCCAATACCAAATCCATCAACAAGTCTTTGGCCCGCTTTAACAGTTTTGGTCTCTTTTATAGAGTTTGGCCCCATTTCAACTTGCATACCTATACTTGGCAAAATAATATTTCTTGCATCCATACCAAGCGTCATTGCAAGTTCCTTATGCGTTTTTAAGTGTCTATATTCGCCATGTATTGGCATAAAGAATTTTGGCTTAACAAGGCTATGCATAAGTTTTAATTCTTCTTGGCAAGCGTGACCAGATGTGTGAACTTCGGCAAGTTCATCGTAGATAACATCTGCGCCAAGCTTAAATAATGCGTTAATTACGTTATACACGTTCTTTTCATTTCCAGGAATTGGTGATGCAGAAAGAATTACGAGGTCGTTTTCCTTAATTTTTAGGCTTTTAAATTCACCTGATGCCATCCTTGTGAGTGCGCTCATTGGTTCGCCTTGACTACCAGTTGACATAATTAAAACCTCTTTGTCATCCATCTTATCAACTTTCTCAATATCAATAATGTTGTCGCGATTAAATGATAATTCTCCAAGTTTTAAAGCAACTTCGCTGATGTTAACCATGCTTCTGCCAGTAAACGCTATTTTTCTGTTGTACTTTTCAGCTATATCCATGATTTGTTGCATACGATGAATATTTGATGCAAAGGTAGCAACGATGATTCTGTTGTTAGCATGATTTTTGATAATTTCATCAAGAGTTCTGCCAACTGACTTTTCACTCATTGAGTAGCCCTTTCTGCATACGTTTGTGCTTTCACAAAGAAGAAGATTAACGCCCTTTCGTCCAATCTCACCTAGCCTTGGCAGGTCGGTCATTTCGCCATCAATTGGCTCATAATCAATCTTAAAGTCACCAGTGTGCAAAACGGTACCAACTGGGGTTGTAACGCTCATTGCAAGTGCACCAGCAATTGAGTGACTCACCTTTATAAACTCAATTGCAAACGAACCTATTTTTAAAACATTTCTTGGCTTAACTGCAACTGCCTTATATTTTATTCCTTGATACTCTTTCATTTTATTTTCAACTAAGGCAAGAGTAAGTCTTGATCCATAAATTGGAACATTGATTTGTTGCAACAGGAAAGGCACTGCACCTATGTGGTCCTCATGGCCATGAGTGAGCAGTAATGCCTTAATTTTCGACTTGTTTTCAACAAGATATGTCATGTCAGGTATAACAATATCAACCCCTGGCAAATCTTCCCCTGGGAATGTAAGACCTGCATCGATGATAATGATTTCATCACCATATTCAAGTGCAGTCATATTTTTGCCAATTTCGCCTACACCACCCAAAAATGTTATTTTTAATTTATTGTCTTTCAATTTTTTGCTCCTTTTAATTTTTTGCAAACAAAAAACAATTCTCTTTCAAGAACGGATTTTTTGTTAAATTTTTAATATTTTTTTATAATAGGTATTTAGCGTCTTCTATTTTATCAATTTCTTCAAGTTTCTTTGGGCTAATAATGTTGTCAGCGTCAATATAATATCTCATGCCCTGGCTTGAGAAGAACATCACCATTTCAAAAATATAAATCATTGGTGACATGATAGGCAATATAATTATAATAGAATATGCACCTAGTATCATGGAAATAACTATTGCAAGTAAATAGAAAATAAATGTTGTTGAAAACACAGCAGCTACCTTTCTAAATACCGCTCTAATGCCAATTGTAAATGATGAAAAAATGTTGTGATTATAAACAACCTTTGCAGGCGCCCAGCCGGCGTTGAAAAGTGCTTTAAATGCCATTAAAAGTGCCGGCAAAATAACAAATGCAAATGGCATAATATAATCAAAAATTGGATTGTCTACCCTTGTAAGCCCCCACATGCTTAAAACAATAAGTGCATTAAATGGCAAAGAGTAAATCACTTTGATAATTGAATATACAATTGATGAACCAAGCGTTTTTAAAAATGTGCCTGTAAAACTTTGCTTTCTGCATGATGACATATATCCATACATCATTTCACATGTCACATACTTACCAATATTTAATAATACAGGAAGGAAGTAGAATGACATAAATACAAAATATATTCCCTTCCAAATGTTTGTAGCAAATAGTTGCTTGAAAAACACAATAACAAAATCAGCAATCAAGGTTAATGCTTTGGCGATACCTGAGCCAATAATTGTTCCTGACTGAAACACTGATGCAAGGCCTGTTTCATTATATGCATACTGGGCTATTGACAGATAGTCTTTATAAAAAATCGCAATAAACCCAAAAGTGAGCCCAATAGATAAAATATGGTAAACCAAAAGTTTCCACATCTTATCAAAATTTGTAAACAAAAGTCTTGCCGAATTTCTAAACATCATAAGTTTTTATTTCCAATAACTAATTTTACCTATAATAAGTATACAACAATTTTAGCCAATAATCAACCGATTTAAAATAAAATTTAATAGATTTTATATCTATTATTGTTTAAATATGATATTTAGTGCAATAAAAAAGCAATCCGATGATTGCTTTACTTAACTTCCAATATTTTGTATACAACTACGCCAACATCAGTTTTAACCTTAACAGTTTCCCCTTGTTTATGTCCAATAAGGGCAGAACCTACTGGAGAGTTGTTGCTGATAATACCATTGGCAGGATCACTTTCGGTTGACCCCAAAATTTTGTATTCAAGTTCTTCATCAAATTCTTCATCATATAGTTTTACAGTAGAGCCGATTCCCACCTCGCCACCTGTTGTTTTTTTGTCAGCGATTTGGCAAGTGAGCAAAATCTCTTCCATCTCTCTTATTTCAGATTCGATTTGTGTTTGCTCTTCTCTGGCTGCTTCATATTCTGCGTTTTCAGAAAGATCGCCGAACTCTCTAGCAATGCCGATTTTTTTGCTTACTTCTACTCTTCTTACAGTTTTGTAATAGTTTAATTTTTCCTCGAGTTGTTTTTTACCTTCCGGTGTTAAAATATGTGCCATACTCAAGCTCCTTTTACTTGTTACAATGTTTTATTATACCTTTTTTTGATTTTTAAGTCAATGTTTTTTAAAAAGTTTTGAATTTTTTTTGCAACATTGCAAACATTATATGCAAGGAGAATTGTTTTTATGTTTACAATCATTGCTTTTCTTTTAACAATAGCCGGATCCGTAAATTGGCTATTGATTGGACTATTGCAATACGATTTTGTTGCAGGGATTTTTGGCTTTCAAGCCTCAATCTTTTCAAGAATAATTTATATTGTTATAGGTGCATCAAGCGTGTTTTTGGTGTACAAATTATTTAAAGGCAAAGGATCAATCCCCGTTTTTACAAGAAACAATAAGAAAGACCTTGCACAAAATATTGAAAAGATGAGAGCACCAAAGCATGAAAAAGCATACGCAAACATCGAAGCCTCAAAAGAGATAGATGATAATGAATATTATGATAAAAATGATGACTTTGACCAGGATTTTTCAAGGCAAAATCATCATAAAAGTCTTTTTGATGAGCATTTGGATGAAAGTTAGGAGGAAAAAATGTATCAAAGCGTCAGTTTATTCACTCTATTTATCATCCATGTTGGTGTTATCTTTTCAATAATAATATAATCTTATTTATGATAAGTTGATCCACTTTGTATCATAAAACAGCGATAAATTTGTTCAACAAGCACAAGTCTTGCCAAATTATGTGGAAGTGTTATTCTGCCAAACGATATTTTGTTTGGCACTTTTTCTTTCACCTGCGCGCTAACTCCATAAGACCCACCAATAATAAAAGTCAATGTGCTACTTTCTAGCGCGGCGGAAGCAATTTCTTTTGCGAAATCTTCGCTTGACAACTCCTTGCCATGAATATCAAGCAAATAGCACTTGCCCTGCAAGTTATTTAAGATTTCTTTTCCTTCCATTTCTTTAATTTTTTCAATGTCTTGATACTTATTTTGCTCTGCAAGTTCAACAATAGTGATTTTACAGAATTTTGAAAGTCTTTTTAAGTATTCATCTACCCCGTCCTTCCAAAATTTTTCTTTCAAATTACCAACACATACCACTTTTATTTGTATCATAGGATACCCCACAAAAATGTTAAAAATGTTATTGCAAATGTAAGCAATACGCTTGCCGCTATCAAAATTTTTGTTACAGCATCCATTTTATATGGTCTAAAATCTGACATAAGTTTTTTATCCAGACTTGATGACTGGCCTAGATCAAAACTTTTTTCTTGATAAAGCTTGTTAAATGTTTCAAAATCAACTGTCATGTTTCTTTTTTCAGTTGGTTCAAAGCCATTATAGATATCGTCAAGCTCTTTTAAGTAACTTTCTCTTGTGATTTCTTTTAAAAGTTCCTTTTGAAGTGTGCCAATATTTTTAAGCGCTGTTTCTCTGAATAAAAGTTTTATCAAATATCTTAAAACAATAACAAGAGTGGCAATAAAGAAGATTAAGAACAATATCCCAAGAATAGGATTTTGATTAATATTGTTTGTTATAAATGTAAACAAAGCATCATACCCCAAATTGTGTGCCGAAGAGTAGCCCATCACAACACTAATTGCATTATTCATAAAGTGAATTATCATAGCGGGATAAATTGTGTCGGTAACAGATGCAACATAACCAACCAAAAAGCCAATTATTGTTGTATAAAAAACTTGTTCAATATTTAAATGTAAAAGCCCAAAAAGCACTGATGAGAGCACGATTGCCCACATTCTACCAGCTGGTGATAACCCTTTTAAAAGCATCCCCCTGTGTGCCGTTTCCTCGCATATTGCAGGCAAAACTGCAGTAACAAGCAAGTTTATAAGTAGCAACCAAAATGGATATCCACTAATCGTCTGTGAACCAGAAACTGATCTATATCCAACCCCGGTTAAAACAGAACTAAAAAATGATGCTACAAAAACATTTAAGATATAAACTATAATTCCAATTAAAATTGAAATAAGTACCGCCCTTATTGATATTTTTCTAAAATTATAGAATTTCAAAGCATCCTTCACTTTTATTTTTTGTAATCTTGGAAAAATGAAAACAGGTATCGAAAACAGCAACACAATTTGAATACCAGCATTAACAAGATAAGTACCAACTGTGCCTAAAAAACTTAAATATCCATATCCAGATAGTATTCTTATAACAACAAAAATGACTATTATCGGTAGATAACAGTAAAAAACATTTCTAGTAAGTTTGTTTTTTATAGACATTTTTGCTCCTTAACAATTATATGATATAGAAAATATTTAAATAAAATTACTTAATGACAAAATTTAATATTGTCATCACCAAAAATATTGCCACCCCAACAGAAATTGCTACATATAAGAAAACTGATGTTTTTTCTTCTTTTTCAACTTCCTCTTTGTTCTTTCCCTTAAAATAAAATTTATCAATAAGAAAGAAGATGAGCCCCATTACAAGAAGTAATGCTGCCGCCACCAGATATGACCACCAAACATGTGGCAAATCCATTGAGAAACTAGTCACATTTGATAAGTACGCCATAAGAACAACCAAAAAGTTGTTTACAAAGTGAATTATCATTGAGGCAACTATTGAGCCTGTTCTTGCAACCACCCATGCCATAATCATGCCAAGTATAAATGGATAAACAAGTTGTTGTAAACTTACATGAAACAGCGCAAACAATAATGCACTCAAAGTAATTGCAACAGGCGTTTTAAATCTGCGATTTAAACCATTAAAAATTATTCCTCTAAATATAAGTTCTTCACATACTGCTGGCACAAGGCAATAAATAACTACTGCCAAAATAAAACTGCCAAAATTTGTTGGATTTATACCAACACCAGAACTCAATGGATAACCAACAATTTTTAAAAGTTCATCAACCGCACCAATGAAATATTGTGATCCAAGCAAAGCAATGATGCCAATGGCAACCACAATAAAGTAGGTATGCCACTTCATCTTAAAGTCAACTTTAACAGCTTTAAGTTCAATTTGCCTATACCTGCTAAACAAGAAGTATACCAAAAAATACACTAAAATATTTAATGCAACATTTGCCAAAATGTACCAAATATTTGATGTGATAGTTTTAGGATCAATTTCTTTTGCTGCGGCTATCTGCCCTATCAAAAGAGAAACCACAAGCGACAAAAGAAGTTGAAACAAAATAACAAGCAAAAAAACTTTGCCGCTATCATCGTTGTTATAATATTTTCTCATTTCAATTTCTGGTCTTTTTGTATTCACTCAATTATTATACAACAATTATTATTAAAAAACAAGAAAACACTCGACAAAACATAAAAAATAAATTAAAATGTAGTCATGAAAGATTTTATGAAAGAGGCAATTAAAGAAGCACAAAAGGCGTTAAAATATAATGAGGTCCCAATCGGCGCTGTTATTGTTTTGGATGGCAAAATTATTGCAAGAGGATACAATAAACGTGAAAAATCTCAAAATGCCACCTCACATGCTGAAATTATTGCTATTGAAAAAGCATGCAAAAAACTTAAATCATGGAGGCTTGATAACGCTGAAATTTACGTTACGTTGGAGCCTTGCCCTATGTGTGCGGGCGCTATTGCAAATGCAAGGATAAAAAAATTGATATTTGCATCAAAAGAAAAAACATCTGGCGACAACTTGTGTGAAGCGATATTATCTAGCAACCGATTAAATCACAAAACTGAGATTTATTATGATGAACATTATAACGAAAAGTGCAGCCAACTTTTAACAGATTTTTTTAAAAACAAAAGGATATCTAACTGATATCCTTTTTTATAATAATTCTGCAATTTCTTTTTCAAACTCCTCTTGTGTAATCTTGCCTTCATCACGCTGTTTACGTAATCTTTGAATTTTTTCTTCCTTTGTTTCTTCAATCACCTCGACACCAGGAGCAACTTCTTCTCTTTCTTCTTTTATCCACACCATATTTGATGTAAACATGCTTGCTATTAACAAAATTGTTGAAATTGAAAGCAAGTTAAACACTACTGAAAGCATAAATGCGGTTACATAAAGACCATATCTTTGTTGAAAGTATTTTCCATTCCCCCACATAGCAATAGAAAGAAGTGTGATTTCGGCAATAATTGCCACAATGTCAATAATTTCAAAAACCGCATAAAAAAGAATTGGTCTATTTTGTGGTGCCAGCATAAAGTAGTTTACAACATAATAAATCTTCCAAGCCAAGTCACCAAGTGCTAGAACTATTGATAAAATAACTAAAATCTTTTTTGTGTTATTCATAAATATCCTTTTAACAAAATAATTTTAACACCAATAAATCTTTGTTGTCAAATCATTTTGAAGTTTTGCTAATTTATTATATACTTAAACCATAATATTATGATGGAGTAAAAAGATGAAAATTATCAAAAAAAATATAATTATCACAGGTTCTTCAAGCGGAATAGGCAAGGCCCTTAAAGAATATTATCAAAATCTTGGCAACACCGTGATTGGCATAAGTAGAACAAACGACGACTATCTTTGTGATGTTTCAGATAAAGCAGCGATGTCAAAAGTATTTGATGAAATTAAGCAAAAATATGGCAAAATTGACATTCTTGTAAACTGTGCAGGGTTTGGTCTTTCTGGCGCAATAGAGCTTATTGATCAAGAAAGGATACAAAAAGAATATGATGTAAATGTTCTTGGCACAATTTATGCCACTCAACTTGCACTTCCGCTTATGGAAAATGAAGGCAAAATAATCAACATAAGTTCTGCTTGTGCGCTATTTCCCCTTCCATTTAGAGCGTTTTACTGTTCAAGCAAAGCCGCTGTCAGCATGTTAAGCGATTGTTTAAGAATGGAGCTTTCTAAAACAAAAATCCAAGTTACTGCTATTTGCCCTTGCGACATAAAAACAAACTTTACAAAAAATAGAGTGAAAAGTTATGAAACAAATGAGCGCTATGGACTTGCAATTCAAAAATCCGCTGAAAAAATTGATAGCAGAGAAGATAAGCGCATGAGCCTTGAAAAAGCAATAAAAATAATGACAAAAATAATAAATAAAAAGAAATTGAAACCTCAATATGTTATGGGCGCAAGAAACAAATTTTTGTATCACCTTGCAAAGTTCTTCCCAAAATCATGGCTGCTTAAAGTTGAAACAAAAATGTTTTATGTTGAAAAATAATATTAAAAAAGAACCTATTTTAAAGGTTCTTTTTTTATTCTCCAATCATTTCAGGAGTTATAGTTGAAAGGTATAGTATTGTTTCACTTGGTGTACCAAGCATCAATGTGGCCTCTTTGTGATTAAATGTGGTACCACTTTCAAAATTATAGTAAAGCAATA
>CADBOH010000060.1 GCA_902796285.1 uncultured Eubacteriales bacterium
AACTTCTAGAGATGGCGCTGTTATTCAAGATATAAAAAATGTTTCGTGGCGAAGAAATCCGTCAGTTGATATTGTTTTATTTAACACAAAAGTCCAAGGAATAGGGGCAGAAAAAGAAATAGCACACGCAATCGAACTTATGGGGGATTATCCTGGCATCGATGTAATAGTTGTAGCGCGTGGTGGTGGCTCACTTGAAGACTTATGGGCTTACAACACTGAGATAGTTGCGAGGGCTGTTTATAATTGCCCAAAGCCTATTGTTTCAGCTGTTGGGCATGAAACTGATTATACAATAATTGATTTTGTGAGCGATTTAAGAGCGCCCACACCGTCTGCTGCGGCGGAACTTTTAAATGTAAATATTGATGAGCGCAAAAAAAGTTTTAGTGAATTATATAATAAATTTATAAGAACTTTTGAGATGTTTTATGGTAATGAAAAACATTCGCTTTTAACAAATTCAAGCAACCTTTTAAATTTGGTTGATAAAAAACTTTTATCAGTTAAAAACAAGTTGACCGAAACAAAAAACAAATTTATAAGAGCATTTGAAACCTTTTACAATCAAAAATACTATGAGTTAGGTTTAGTTGAAAATAACTTAAAAAAAGAAAACCCAACTAATATTCTTAAAAAGGGATATGCCAGAATTGAACAGGAAAATAAAGTGATAAAAAATGGGCTTATGCTTGATATGAATAAAAACATACAAATTGTTTTTAGTGATAGCACCATCTTGGCTAAGCCACAAGAAAGGAGAAAAAATGAAAATTAGTAAATTAGTAGGAGAAAGAGTTAAGGAAACACCAAATGGCGTAAGTGCATTAAGTCATGGCCTTTTGTTGAGGGCGGGCTATATCAAGCAAGTAAGCAATGGCATTTATACTCTTTTGCCACCAGCACAACGTGTAACTAAAAAAATTGAAAACATTATTAGAGAGGAAATGGATAAAATTGGTGGACAAGAAGTTTTGTTCCCTGTTGTTATGCCAAAAGAAATTTGGGAAAAAAGTGGCAGGTATTATTCAATTGGGCAGGAAATGGTGAGATTTAAAGACAGAAATAACCATGATATGCTTCTTGGTATGACACATGAAGAGGCTGCGGTTCACCTTTGTCAAAATACTGTAAAAAGCTATGATCAACTTCCATTTATGATTTATCAAATACAAACAAAGTTTAGAGATGAAGCAAGACCAAGAGCCGGACTTTTAAGAGTAAAAGAATTTACCATGAAAGACGCTTATTCTTTTCATACATCTCAAGAAGATTTGGAAAACTACTATAAGCAAGTGTATGATGCATACAACAGAATTTATACCAGAATTGGCATGAAAAACTTTATTTCAGTTGGATCTGATACAGGTATGATGGGCGGTGGAAGAGCGGATGAATTTCAGCTTTTAATTGATGCCGGGGAAGATAATATTGTTATTTGTCCAAAATGTGGATATAAATCAAATATGGAAGTGGCAGATTCTGTAATAGAAAAGTGTAAGTTTGAAGATGAAAAACTTACTGAAATTTACACTGCAGAGGCTAAAACTATTGATGAAGTTTGCCAATATCTTAATGTAAGTCCAAAGCAAACTATTAAGGCTGTTTGTTATGCTGTTGTTGGTAATGATGAACAAGTTGTAATTGCATTTGTTAGAGGCGATAGAGAAATAAACGAAGCAAAACTTAAAAAGGTTGTTGGCGCTGATGTTGTTGTAAAAGATTTGCAGGATACAGGCCTTGTAAAAGGTAATATTGGGCCAGTTGGCTTAAATGGTGCAAATCTAACAATTGTGTTTGATACAACACTTGAAGGTCAGTGTGGCATGATTGCAGGGGCAAACAAAGATGGGTATCATCTTAAAGGTGTAAACATTGAACGAGATGTAAAAAACGCGAAATTCTTTGATATAGCAAAAGTTATTGAAGGTGACAAGTGTAAATGCTGTGGGGACCCTTTGACGATCAAAAAAGGTATTGAGGTAGGCAATATATTCCAGCTTGGAACAAAGTATACAAAGTCAATGGGTATGACAATTCATATGCCGGACGGTAGCCAAATTAACCCAATTATGGGCTGTTATGGGATTGGTATTGGCAGATCTCTTGCGGCTGTTGTTGAAGAAAGTGCGGATGAAAAAGGGATTGTTTGGCCAATGAGTATTGCACCATGGCACATATACTTATGTCCACTTAAGAATGATCTTCCAGAGATTTTTGAGAAAGCAGAAAGCCTTTATCAAACACTTTCAAAAGATT
Source organism: uncultured Eubacteriales bacterium (assembly GCA_902796285.1). Taxonomy (GTDB): domain Bacteria; phylum Bacillota; class Clostridia; order Christensenellales; family UBA1242; genus Caccovivens. The sequence goes on from CADBOH010000060.1 coordinate 2,260, forward strand.
TTGAAGTATTATATGATGATAGAAAAACATCACCAGGTGTTAAACTTACTGATAGTGAACTGATGGGAATTCCTGTTAGAGTTGTAATTAGTCCTAGAAGCCTTGAAAACAATCAGGCAGAAGTTACAATTAGAAAAAATGGTGATAAGATTATGGTAAATCTTGACGAGTTAAATGATTGGCTTAAAAATTATATTAGAGGTGAAATTAATGGATAAGTTGTCATACGAAGATGCATCAAAAGAATTAAATGCTATTGTCAAAAGAGTTGAAGATGGCGATGCTTCTGTAAGCGAAACAGTTGAACTTTTGGAAAGGGGTAAAGTGCTTTTAACAATTTGCTATAAAGAGCTTGATAAAGCAAATGGTAAGCTTGTTGAACTTACTGAAATTATGGGAAAACTAGAAGAGGTATAATTTTTAAGTAAATCGACATATATTACTACGTGAAAAGATACAACAAAATAAAAATTCAAAATAGTGAAGTAACAAAATATAGATGGGCTTTTAGTATGTTTTTCATTTCTCTAAGCATGTCTATATTTTTTGGTTTTATAAGTCAAACGTTACTTTCAAATCTTGGCGCAATAATAGCTAGTTTGTGCATCATATTTTTTGTTTTTGTATCTGTGATATTTGATATGGTTGGTATAGCGGCTGCTTCTGCCGATATTGATGTTTTTGAAAGATGGGTTAAAGATGATGTTTTTGGAGC
>CADBOH010000061.1 GCA_902796285.1 uncultured Eubacteriales bacterium
CCAAGTTTGTTTATCAAAAACATTATAAATCTTTTTAATAAATATACCAACAAAAAACGATATATAAATTTAAAAAAACACTTATTTAAAAGTGTTTTTTTAATCTGAAATATTTATTCTAATACCATTGTTAATCTTTCTAAACATATACCTTGTGAGCCAGAGTGAAAGTATAGCATTAAATATGATAATTCCTCCAGACATCAAGCCTATTGCAAGATAATCCATAAAGCCGCCAAAATATACATTTGTGAATAATATAATCTTTGCTAGATTTGCGTTTAACGTAAATGCCACAAAGAATGAAAGCAAGCAAGATACCCCAGTTATTATCAGTATTTCAAGCAGCAAAGCCATAAAGAACCGCTTTCTGCTCATACCTAACTGGAATAATATTTTGCTTTGTTTTGTTGTTTCTCTAAGTGCAAGGCACATACCAACAACAAGACATATTGTGCTCAGTCCAATAACTATTCCCATATACCCCTGAACAATTTTCATTGGAGTTGTAAGTGAATAGTATGCAAGATCATCACGTTTTTGTGTGCTTGCAAATATTTGGCTACTATCCAAAAATTCACGGTAAAGTTCTGTTTCGATATCTGAGAACTTGTTCCAATCAATTTTCATGTTAAGTCTATATGAGCCACAATACTCAGAAGCAAGCGGTTTTGTTTGTTGTACATTGAATATAACGCTACCATATGCCACTTCATCAGACTCAAAGAACCCAACAATTTCAAAATCTTTTAAAAATCTTTTGTTTGAATTGAACATGATTGTAACTGTATCACCTACCTCAAACCCATGAACATAATTATAACTTTGATTTAATACAATTACACTGTCGTTTTCAGCAAATTTTCTAATTGTTTCGTCTGGTGTGAGAAGACAGTCTTTATAAAGTCTTTCAAATTCTTCTGGAGTAAATGAATAATTTTCAAAAATTACCTTTCCATCTGCAAAGTTAACAAACTTAAAATCCACATCTTCATAAGCATCATAAACACCATCAATTCCTCTTACATACTCAATATCTTCTGCGGAATAATATGTTCTACCTTCGATATAAGCGTTGTACTTGGTGTTGTATGAGTAGGCTTCCGCCGCATACATTACAGTTGAAACGGCCACACTGAGCACCATAACAAATGCAAGACCAAATGCAAGAATTCTACTTACCATATTTGTACTTGGAGAATAGATGTTTTTATCAAGATAAATCATATAGAAATTTTTCTTTTTAAAACATCTTACTGTAAATCGAACAAGATACAGCACAACAAGCGGCACAAGGTAAACAATAGCAAACAAAATCACGAAGAATGAAATCAAGTGTATAAATGAATGCCTAATCATACCTAGTGCATAAATAACAACAGTAAAAGCAATCATTGCGGCAAGTGAAATGCCACCGATAACATAGGATATTTTGTGCACTTTGTTTGATTTGACCATTTCAGCACGCACACTCTTTCGAATACTTTTAAGTGCTGGGATAATACCACTAATAACCGAAATGAAAATACCAAACAGTATTGGCCAAATAAAGTGGAAGAAGTTAAGGCCATAAAACATGTTGAATTGGAATTCAATATTTTGCATGATTTTGTAAAGTGCAATACCAAGCAAAGATGCCAGCACTCCACCAAACAGACCATACAACCCACTTTCAAACAAACACGACGCTATAAGGTGCCGGTTTGTTGCCCCCATGGACCGCAAAGTAGAAAACTCCTGCGTTCTCTTTGAAAAGATTAAGTTCATTGTCAAGAATATTACAAGTGCGCAGAACAGCACCCCTATCACTGCACAGATATAATAAATGATAAATACAACACTTTTTATGTGGTTTATGTTGTCATCACTTTTTACAAACGCCGTGCTAAATCGCGGGAACACATCCTGCAAATCGTTGATAACTTCATTTTTATCAACGCCATCCTTAACCCTAAAAAATGCAAGGTTAAAAATGTTGTCTGTATAAAGAGTCATAACATTTGATCTTATAAGCGTTTTGCTTATCAAAACAATTGGATATGAAACTTCATTTAAAATACCTTTGTTTTTTGAAATACCAACAACGCTGAGCCTACAATTTACTGAGTTAATTTCAAGTATAATTATATCCCCAACTTTGATATCATTTTCATAAGCAAGGGTTTCTGTAATAATCACATCATTTTTGCCGAGTGAAGTTGCACTGCCAGAAACAAATTCAACCCCACCAACTTGGATGATGTCATCATAGTAAGTGGCAATTGTTCCAACAGTAACAATTTCATTGTTTTTATTTTTGTATTGGCTAGGGAGCGCAAGAACGCCAACTGCCATATCAAATGTATTGTCTATGTAATCCTGCCCAAGTTCTTGATCAATCCTCTTCATGCTATAAACATTTTGCTCGGCACCAGATGTGTAAGTGCTCACCAAAATATCAGTATTGCCGGCACGTTGATAAAACACATCATCAAATCCGTGATCTAGAAACATTGGAAGAACAATAGAAATTAAAAAAAGCAAGGAAACAAGTGCAACAGAAAAGATAATCAGCAGCGCTCTGGCTTTTGCTGACTTTATACCTTTTATAGAATAATTAAGTATAAATTTCATCTAGTCTCTATTTTTTCCTTTACTTTTTGTGTTTTTTTCTTCATTTTGAGAGATTTTTTCATCACTCATAATAAGTCCGTCTTTAATAGTTATAAGACGATTACCATACATTGCAACCTCTTTTGAGTGGGTTACTTGAATAATTGTCATATTTGTTTCTTCATTAACCTTCTTAAAGAGTTGCATAATTTCTGTGCCATTTTTACTATCAAGATTACCGGTCGCCTCATCGGCAAACATAATCTTAGGTTTTGAAATAAGTGCTCTTGCAATGGCTACACGTTGTTGCTCACCACCAGATAATTTTGATGCATCTTTGTGCTTATACTTATATAAGTCAACCCTCTTTAATATTTCATCAATCTCATCTTCGTTTACTTTTTGTCTGCCAAGCATAAGTGGTGTAACAACATTTTCATAAACTGTAAAATTAGGTATCAAGTTGTATGATTGAAAAACAAAACTTATATCACGTGATCTAAGCTTGCTTAGTTCTTTTTGATTGAGTTTACTGATATCCTTGCCAAGTATTTTTACAGTGCCACTTGTCAAGCTTTCAATGCCGCTCAAAAGATACAAAAGTGTGCTCTTCCCAGATCCACTTGCACCCATAATAGAGACAAACTCCCCCTGTTTGAAAGAGCATGAAATCCCTTTTATAACTCTATTTACCCCACTTGTTGCCTCAAAGTCTTTTATAAGATTTTCAGCGGTAAGTATAAAATTTTCGTCGTTGTTTATAGTTTTTGTTTCAGTCATAAATTTTCCCTTTAAAAGCCAATCAAGACTATCCGCGGGGATAGTCTTGAGGGTTATATTTTAGTGTTTGCCAAGCATACTAAAAAGTTGTTTTAACATAGGTGCTGCCAATTCTTGAATCCATGATGCAACATATTCATAGTTTGTCATATCATAGTCAGTCAAGAATATTTTAAGAACTTCAGAAACTCCAAATCCGGTACTCTTAGTCATTTCATCAAGCATTTCTGCTGGAATATCTGCACCATTTGCAAGGATTTCAACTATCATGCCATACTTTTCAGCAAGCATTGTTGAAACCATATTATTGATGAAGCCTGCTGCAAAAGTAGCAACAGCTTCTTTTGCCTCTTGAGATCCTCTTCTATAAGATATAGCCGCTGAGCCTTCTCCAATAACAATGTTTTTGTTATCTCCTGGGAGTGCATCTTCAATTATTTGATAAAGAGTTCTGTCTGTGTCTGTGAGAATAAAGTCTCCCATATCGCCATTTGGATCCATTGAATACTTGGTTGTTGTTGTAGTGTTGAGTGCTGCCTCAATAAAACCTTTAAATGTTATTGTTGAATAGTCAAGGTTCATATTGGCAACTTCTTGGAATACGTCAAGCATAAATGTTGTTGCTAACTCAATCATATCAGAAGTTCCGTCTTTACCTTCTTCACCATTTGCCCATGCAACCATATCTGCATAGTATTCTTCAATATCATCAAACGTATCAAGTATAGCTTGTGGAAGTTTAGCTGGGTTCTTGAGTTGATTCATAAGTGAGCCAATGATATCTTTACCATTTTGCATGAAAACGCCGAGAGTAGAAATGATTTTAATATATTGATCTTTTGTAAGATTTACGCCATCTCTACCAATTGAGCCATTTATAAGGTCAACAAGCATAAGTGGCAATTTGCCAGATGAACCAATGAGGTCAATAAGCTCATAGTGTGGGCCTGTTTGCTCTTGCCCTTCCCCTTCATTTGCATTAGGGTCTTGAGCGTTTGGATCTTGTGCTGGATCATTTTGTCCATCTTGTGCTGGATCAGTTGCTTCTTGATTTTCAGCAGATTCTGCAGCGGCTTTTGCCTCTTGAGCTGCTTGAACATCATGAATAATTGCAGTAAGAGTATCATATGCAGGACCAAGAGGACCATTTTCTCTACCAAGAGTAGTTAAAAGTCCAATGTAAGCGTCGTATGCTGTATTTACAACATTTTCAAGCTTTCCTGCGCCATCTTTTGTGATGTTAACAAGTTCTGTAGCAAGTTTAACAATTGTAAGTGGCTGTGAAACCTTGTCGCCAACATATCTTTGAGCAATGTAAAGTGTTGAATACATTTCGTTAAGTGGATATGCTAAGTCATACATAACGTCATAGAATTCATCAGACACTTTCATAAACTTGCCATCAACTTTCTTTTGTTCAAGAGAAACAGCATATTCTCTTAAAATTTCAGCGATGTCATCATAGTTGAAATCAATTTTATCATCAGCGATTTTTTCGATTGTTGATTTTAATGAAGTTGTGTTGAGAACTTTTGTAAGTCCAAGTCCAACGTCAGCCAATCTTAAAACATCGTTTGTAACATTTCTTAAAACAGATTTAAGTTTTTTATTGTAAAGTTCACCATACTTCTTTAATACAAAGTTTTGAGCAGTTCTTACACTCTCGCTAAGAAGTTGTGCTTCTTGCTTTTCCTTTGTGATGTAGTAGTCACGAAGTTCTGTCATATATTCTTCACAGATTTCAAGGAAGCCTTTATAACTTGTTATATTGCCTTCTTTATTAACTCTAAATCCGTTAAGGAAATCTGCATAGATAAGTGGGAAATTTTCATCTTGTGCAGCAATTTCTTGTTTAAATTGTTCATATGCTTCTTTTTCTGTTGGAAAATCTGCTCTTTCACACCAAACTTTAAGCAAAGTGTTGTTTTCAACATCTTCTTCACCGAAGACTGTTGGATCTGTTATAGTGAGAGTTCCAACTCCGCTATGCACCATTTGTGGATTATCAATATAGTTTTGATAAATATACTCTGCGATTTTCCCTAACATTCTGTTAGATAATAGTTCGCTTCCAACACCACTCCCTTCATGCTCAACATCTGCATATTTTTCGTCCAATCCTTCTCCAAGCGTTTGAAGTTCAGTGAACATTGAAACAACTTCAGGTGCTTCTTCCCCTTCTTCAACTTCTGGCTCATAGTTATTAATGCCAGCGAAGAATGAGCCTGTTTGTGCATCATATTTAGTTTTAAACTCTTTCTTTAACGCTTCAAGTTCAGCGATAATTTCACCCATTCTAGCATTTGATGCAACTTTAAAGTTGTCATCATATTTTTCACGGGCTTCAAATCCCTTACCGTAAAGGTCAAGGGCAACATTGATAATTTGTTTTGTTGTAAGGTCATCATGAAGCTCATTTCTCAAATTTTGAACATGGTTTACAACATCAGTAACTATGTCAAGCAATCCAAGAACGTTGAAGTGGAAGTATTCTCCCTTATCCTCACTATCATGATATTCAATTGCTGATAAGATTGAAGGTACTTGATAGTGCCCAATCGAATCAAGATAGTATGCAACTCTATCAAGAGATGCTGCAGGGATATCGTTCTTTTCAAAAACTTCTCCTGCGTTTGCGGCAATCTCAAGTCTAATGTCATGCTTGAGTCTTGCAGTTGTTCCCTCTTCAGGAACGTTAGTCTCATCAACTCCTAAGAATTTTGCGACTGAATTTTTAAGTTGTTGTTTTTGTGCGTCAGTATATTTGTTTGCCGCGCTAACTATTTCAACTTCACCTGAATTGTCTAAGTGTGTGTGCCCCTTAAACAAGAAGTAAAGCCCAAGCGTTAATCCAGCGACAACAAAGGCAAGAAGAATCATTAATACTGAAATAAATCCTCTCTTTTTGGTTTGACTTGCACCATTTAATTTTCCTTTCATTTTTCCTCCTAAATTTTTTTAAATTTATTTTTATTCGCTAAATTTTCGCTTACTTGATATAGTCGTAATAGTAATATAATATACCATCCGCTTGTTTGTCTTCCATGCCAACATAGTTTATTAAGTAATCTCTTAGTCCGTCATAACTGTCACCATAGCCCATACTTTGGTGCCAATATTGATGATCAGCTAAATAAGCCATGCTTTCTTGCCCATCCCAAACATTGTAAGCCTGCATAAAATATTCATGTGTGCCATACTCATACCTATTATCAAAGTAATCGTACCAGTAGTTATCCATAAATTGTTTTGTGCTGCTATGGCCCCAATTTGTATAACCTTGAAGGAATTTGAATAAGCCTTCGTAAGTGTAGCTGTATCCATAATTTTCATTCCAAATGCTTTGATTAACTTGTAGCCATTTTACTGTATCACTATCATACGTATCAGACCAATATTGCCTGAAATAATCTATAGTATCATAAGCTGGCTCAGCTGGCTTGGTCTCACCGCCGCCGCCATGATTACCGCTAGGGATAAAGCTTGTTATTGTTTGAATAAGTGATTTAAGATCAAGTTTGCCATCCATTAAGTAAAGGATGAAGTAATCTTTAAACTTATCAAATTTATTTAAGCCCTCAGTGTAAGCCTTAACAACATCAAGGAGAACTGTAGCAAGTTCATCTCTAACTTGAAGTGGCATATCCATAACAAACAACATTGGAACATATTGTTTAAGAGCCATATCAATCATCTGGCCGATTTCGTCAGGAAGTTGACCTAGCATTTCGCCTGCCATTTCAGAAACCATGTTGTTTACTTCGCCCATAAGTTCGTTATAAACGGCTTCAAGTGCTCCGCCTTGGCCAACATCAAGATAGTCATTTTCGGTTGGGTTTTTAATTGCGCTATCCCAAACATACATCTTGTATGTGCCATCTTCGTTCATTTCAACTCTATATTTGTATTCTTTTTCCTGTCCGCCATCTATTGCAAAGATAAATGTACCTTCGGTGCCGCTTCCACCCATCATTTGATTGATAAAGTCACGCAATTTTTCTGAAAGAAGCTCGGCAATAACTTCATCATAAGTGATACCTCTTGTAACAACTTCGCCATCCTCATTGATTTCTTCAACAGTAAAGTCAATTTGTTCTACTGTGTCAAAGAGTTCGGTGAGCATAAACAACATCTTAACGTATCCTTCTTCCATTGGGCGCATCTCATCAATCGCGTCTTGAAGAACAGTTGAATCCTCAGAGATCATGTCTGATGTGAGGAACTCGAGGATAGATGCAACATCGCCTTGTTGCATGTTGCCATAGACTTTTAATACAATTGCAAGAAGATCAAAGAAGTTTTTATTTGCTTCAATATATTGTTGTTCTCTTGAAGGAACTTCAGTTTCGCCTTCAATAAGTGTGTCACGATATTCAGGTTCGCTAAGTCCAGCGCCATCTGCAAAAGCAACAAATGTTTTGAGTAAAAGAAGTGGGAATCTAGCATCACCAAATGCCTCTTTTAATCTCTTGCCAAGCACAACGCCTTCTTCACCCAGTTTTCCCTGTTCAACAAGTTCTTTTTCTTCTTGAAGGTCAAGAATAAGCGCTCTTGTAAGCTCTGAAATATAGTCTGCTGAGAAGTATTCATCTCCGCTTTCAGCATTTGTTGAAATAAATTGCATAGCATTTATTAGTCCAGCATAGATCTGGTTGTAAGCACCTGTAAATCTTGATGCATATGCAGGCACCTGATTTGCAATCTTCATAAGAGGATAAAGTAGACCAAGTGGATCACCCTTTCCTTTGTTTGAAATAAATTGCATAATATCATCTGCCATTTCTTCGATATTATCCATATCACCAATTTCAGTAAGACCAAATGAATAAGCCAAACTGAAGATTGATCTAACTGGATAAATGATGATTTGATCAACAGCATCACGAACTTCTTGTTCTGTCATGTCGATAAACACGCCATTTGGTCCAAGTTTATCTTTCATTCTATTTGCAATCTTGCCAAATGTTCTAGCAACAGTTCTGGCAACATATTCATGATCATATTCGCCTTCTGCAACACCTTTAATAAGGTCTTTAACTGCACTTGTGTCAAGAACTGATGTAAATGACAAACCAGTTTGAGCTGTTTTAAAGCCAAGTGTAACAAGATTTGTCAAATATTTTTGCATTTTTGTATAATATTTATTTAAAATCTTGTTTGTTTCATTGCCAAATACTTTAACTGCTGTGATAAACATATCATTTTGTGCTTCATAAAGTGCTGAGCCCGCTTCTGCAAATTCTGCAGTAAATTCATTATACAACGCTTCAAACGCTTCTTGATATCTTTGAAGAGATGATTGATCATCAAATGGAGTTACGCGCTTGCTTGTATATGTATAATTGTTACTACTACCTTTGCCGTGTATAGTTGCAATTTTCACATTAAGAGCAGCGTTTTGTATGTCTTGTACCAATTGGCCAATGATATCATCGTTTTGCATAAGGTCTGTAAATCCATGCCCCATGCCCAAATCATTTAAGAATCTGTAAATATCAGAGCTTTTTTCAACACCATCAATCACACCATTGTTGTTACCCTTCATAAATTCAGCAACTGATGCAATTCTATTGCTAAATTGACTAAGTGAAAAACTAACTAATTTTTTCTTTTTATCATTTGAGTCATAGTTTTTTAAATTATGGATTTGATAAACCATATAATCTATTGGCAAGTAGTTAAAGTGTTTTGTATAGCCGTCTTCAAAAATATCTATATCGTTTTCAGCAACTTTTAATATGTAATCTTTAAATGATTCAACATTTTCAGCGCTATCATAATATTTGTCACCCGCAGCAAAGTCTTTGCTTGAAAGGTATTCACGGATAAGTCCTTTAAGAACATCTGCTTTTGTTGTGCTAGTATCATTTGCGTAGAGCTCTTCATACTTATCTTCATAGAAAAGTGCCATGATTATTTGCCAGCCATCACAAGCATTTCTAACATCAGCGTAGTCTTCGTTAGTTTGAAATTCTTCTTTAAGTTCAGCAAAAGTTGAATTGCTACCTGCAAGGTTAGTCAATGTGTTATAAACATTGTTGATTGCATCTTCTTGGAATAGATATTCCTTCCAAGCATCATAATAATCATCAACAATCCCATTAATAAATTGTTCATCAAACAATAGGTTTGCAAGTTTTGTGTAGAAGCTATCTGCTTTACTGTTGTCAAACACTCCACCTTCAACATATTTTTTAGTGATAGTTTTTTCTGCTTTTTCAAGAACCTTTGTGGCAGCAGCAAGTTCATCTGCATAAAGTCTCTTATATTCTTCAGCAAGAGTAACTCTTGTTGCAATAGTTTCACCAATAACATCAGTAACTATTTTTGCAAGTTTTTCAGCAGAGAGCCCAAAACCTTTGTATTCGTTTACTTTTGCAAGTTCATTGATAAGTTCTGTTGTTTGGTCAACAATCTCAAGAATGTGAAGCTCAATTTGAGCGGTTGATGAATCACTTTCTTTTTCAACGCTTACAATTTTAAAGAGTGCAGGGATATCCAATTTGATATCGATATTTTCATCACCAAGATAAGCAACGATTTTGGCAAGAGCCTCGTTTGAAACATGGTTTGCTTCAAAAATGTCAGGCAACTTTTTAGATATTGCCTTTTTTACTTTATATTGATTATATTCGGCAGTGCCTTGCTCTGGTTGCTCCTCGTTATCCAATCCTTGAGCCTTTGCGTATGCCTCAGCGAGAGCTTCCTTTTCATCGTTTGTATAGATGTAGTCTTGCTCATCATCAGTAGGAATTACGATTTCAGGATCATCTGGCTTGACATCCGGTTTTGATGGAGTAGCTTGCTTATTTGGATTTTTAACTCCAAAATAAACGCCCACTGCTGCTCCTGCAACAACGACAGATCCAAGAATAAATCCTAAAACTTTTCCTAATCCTCTTTTTCTCATGTTTTGTGCCTCCTTTAAACTCGCATGAAAGTAGATATGAGTTATTATAACCGATTTTACACACGTTTATGAGTGCATAATCTCATAGTATTACAACAATATAATAACTCATGTTTAAAATTTTTCAAAATAAAATAAGCCCCTTTTTTATTATTTTATAAATTTTTTTATTTCTTTTTTATTTTCAATAAAATAGTTTTACCCCACAACAAAAAAGAAAGACTCCTGTCTTCCCACCAACGTTGTAACCTTCAACAAATGTGTAATCACCTTTTTTGTTTTCTGCAAAACGCAAAAGTTCATTCATAATTGTTGATGTATTTTCACTCACAATTCCATTTTTGCTTTTATATTCTTCGCCTTTAATTTCCTGCCCTGTAGCGTTTGTAATCCCACCAAGAATATGAGGCGAATTTCTTGTGCCACCATCTATAATAGATGAAACAGCAGTTAGAAGTTGTATTGGGGTTAAGGCAATCGCGTGACCAAAGCCCATTCTGGCCAAATCCACATTTTTGACCAATTTTTTTGCCATCATCATACCACTGCCCTCTCCGGCGATATCTACACCAGTTTTTTGACCCAGCCCAAACTTTTGCATATATTCATAAAATCTATCAACGCCAAGCCTTAAAGCCAAATCCATGAAACAACAGTTGCAAGAATTTGCAAATGCCTCTTTTAAAGTTTGGCTACCGTGCCCGATTGTTCTCCAGCATTTTATTTTTATCCCATCAACCATCCTATACCCAGGACAATAAAAATGATCATCAAGTGAAGTTACACCGGCCTCTAACGCCGCAGAAAGCGTTAAAATCTTAAAAGTTGACCCGGGCTCATAAATATCAGTCACAGGCTTAACCTTGCTTTGAGCAAACAGCGTTTCAAGATCATCCCTAGGCACATCATTTAAATCAAAACTAGGTTTTGTGGACAGTGCCAAAATCCCAGAAGTATTGGCGTCCATCACAATACCTGTAACGCTTTTCGCCTTTTGTTCAATCATGATTTGTTCCAGCACTTGTTCCACTATAATCTGCACTTTACTATCAATTGTCAGCGTAATATCATTGCCTGTCGTTGCTGGATAGTAGTATCTTAAACTTCCACCAATTTCTCTGCCTTGCAAATCACTTTGAACAAAGCTATATCCATCCTTACCCTTTAAGTAAGCATCAAAATATGCTTCCGCGCCCGTTTGCCCGACATTATCAACGCTTGTAAAACCTAAAATTTGCGTTAATAGATTGCCGTACTTATAGTATCGATTACTATTTTCTGCAAGATATATGCCGGATAATTTTTCACCATAAATTTTTTCAGCAATCTCCCCGTCAACCTGCATTTTTAATAAGCTTTCACTCATCTTTTTGTTTGTGATCTTTTCATAAACAAAAGAATAATCCAAATTTAAACATGAGGCAAGCACGAGCGCCGTTTCACTTGGCATTTTCACCTCGCGTGCACGCGCATATACATTATATGTTGTATAACTCACCGCAAGAGTATCGCCCGTTCTGTCAATGATTTTGCCACGCGGTGCAATAATCGCCAAATCCCTCGTCCACTGATCTGTTGCTCTTAGTTGAAGCGCCTCACCATTAATAATTTGAATAACAAACAAGCGCACAAAAAGTGAACAAAAAATAAAGGATATCACTAACACGATAGCGAGTATCCTTTTTTTTAATGAAAATAATGTAAAGGCTTTTTGCAAGATTAACCTCCAAACAAGCCCCCTATGAAATTGCAAAACCTATCAAACCAATTTGATTGCTCCTTGACAGTAGTTGCTCCGTTGCCAGTTTCATTAATTGTTTCAAACAGATTTTCCATATTGTTTGAGTTTGTTGCATCAAGGTTGTGAAGATTGTTGAGATAACTCACAAGATTAACACCATACTCTGTGCTAACTTGTGCAATCTCCTTGTTTGCTGCATCAATTTGCGCAATGTTTACAATACCCCAAACGCCAAAAATCGCAAACATAATTGAAAACATAACGAGTTTAAACACATTTCTTTTTGGTTTTGCATTTGGTTTTTCCTCTTCTTTTTCAACCTTAAAAATTTTTGAGTGTTGTTCCTCTGACAAGCTTTCTATCATATCATAGTTGGGCTTTTCTATTACAGTAGAGCTCTCACTTGCAACGATTTTTTCATCATTTTCAACATTTTTTTCGATTTTTTCTTCATTTTTTGTTTGATTTTCAGAAATTATCTCATTTTGAGGAAATGCACTGGCTGAAAAAATATTTATAGTTTTTTCTTTTTTTTGTGGTTTATTTTCTTTAACTTCCACTTTTTTACTAAATGCTTTTTCAACTTGCTTTTTCTTTTCAACTTCAATGTCTGCAAGTAAAGTTCTCTCTTCCATAATATACTCACCCCCTTTTGCTAAAATTCTTTATTTAAACAATTTTTTCGACAACTCTTAATTTTGCACTGCTGCTTCTTGAATTTTCTTTAAGTTCATTTTCACTAGCAGTAACTGGCTTTTTGTTTATAAGATTTATCTTCTTTTTATGTCCACAAATACACACTGGTATTTTAGGTGGGCACAAACAATCTGTTGATTCTTTTTTAAACACATTTTTTACAATCCTATCTTCTAGGCTATGAAATGTTAAAACGGCAATCCTTCCGCCCGGTGCTAACATATCAATAAATTCTTCAAGCACATCGTCAAGCCCAGTAAGTTCACCATTTACTTCAATTCTTATTGCCTGAAAAGTCTTTTTTGATACTCCTCCCTTTCCGTAAATAATCTTTTTAGGAAAACTGCTTTCAATAATGTCTTTAAGCTGAAATGTTGTTTCGATCGGCTTAACTTCTCTTGCTTTTATAATATTATCAACAATACGCCTTGCATTGTCTTCTTCACCATAACCATACAAAATTTTGAGAAGTTCTTCCCTCTTATAATAATTTACAACTTCATACGCATTTAAACTATCTCGTGTATCCATTCGCATGTCAAGTGGGCCGTCATGAAGAAAACTAAATCCTCTATCACCATTGTCAATTTGATATGAACTGACGCCCAAATCTATAAGAATTCCATCAAGGCTATTTATGTCATTTTCTTTTAAAATTTGAGGCGCATCCTTGTAATTTGCATGAAAAACCGCAACATTTTTGTTATTTTTAAACTTTTCACGGCAAACCTTGACTGCATCTTCATCTCTGTCAAACCCAATGAGTTTGCCTTCTTGAGATAGCCTTTTTAAAATCTCGCTGCTATGACCTCCGCCACCCATGGTGCAGTCAACATAAACCCCGCCGGGCTTGATATTGAGCCCGGCGATAACTTCTTCAAGTAATACTGGTTTATGTTTAAATTCCATTAGTCTCCTCTAAGCTAACTTAGCCATTAAATCTACAAAGTCGATGTAAGGATAATTTGCCTCATCAAAATATTCAACAGTGTATTCATCGTCTGGATCGCTTGCAATAAGTGCAGCAATCTCAATGCTGTAATTTGATTTAACTTTGTTTACAAGATTTATAAACGCTCCATTGAACAATCCTGTTTCAGCCTTGCCATCAGGTTCAACCCTATAAGCGTTAACCTGCATTGCTGCAAGAAGTGCTCCTAAAACTTCTTTGTCAATATTGTTGATTGTGTCACCATCAACCTTTGTAAACTGTTTTACAATGTTGCATATTTCTTGGGCCTGATCTTCTTCCGCACCCTCAACCAATGTTACGCTATTAATATTGATTGTGCTACCCGCAGGCGACGTAATTTCGTCTAGCGCTGTTTTGATTGTGTTTGCAACTTCAACTCTAATGCCATCTGTTGATTTTGCGTAGAAAATTGGTTTTAAAATTTCATCAATTTGTGCATCTGTCATATTGTCGAGCACTTCATTAAATCCATTGTCTACATTTAATATCGTATAAAGATATGTGTTGTCACCAATCTTTGCATCTTCGCTTGTAAGTCCTCTAAGAATTTGTGATATATATCCAAGATCTTTCTTCCACTCATCATAGTTTGTAAGCACACTAAAATCTACAATATCATTTTCAAGTGAAGAAAGTTTACCATCAAATATCATTTTCTTTGTAACGTTTACTTGATATAGTGGAAGAAGAATTTCACTGAGCAAGTTTTCATTGCCTTCGGCAGAAATCACTGTAGCCATATCTTCAACAGCCTCATTTGCCGGTTTTTGAATTGTTGCATACATATTGTTTGCTTTAACTTTTTCAATTGCTGGAGCAATAAAGTTCATAAGTTGTGCGTAGTTTTGAATTGCTATGCTATTGTCATTTAAATCTTTAACCTGCCCTTCAGGTAAAGTTAAATCATTGTCACTAAGGAAGCTATCAAATATTGATTTATTTTCAGCTGTCTTTAATAAATCATTTGCCCTAACCTTATCAACAAGCGCGCCAATGTTATTTAAAATCGCTGTTGCATTATAGTCCTTGGTTGTATCTAAAAGTTGAGTTAAATCTTTAATGATATCAAGTTCAACTTGATTTAATAAAGTAGCCAAAAGTTTGCATGTTTCAGCAAAGTTTGTTGAAAGGTTATCCCATTTTTCTTTTGCCCACTCGCTAGTATCAACAGAAATTTGATCCAATTCATCAATTCCAGCCTTGCCAATAACTTTTTCGGTTATTTTTCCAAGTGAAGCCTTAACAACATTAACATCAAATACTTTTCTTAATGCACTCTTAAAATTGTTATAATTTTCTTCATTTGTGAGTAAATTTGTAATATTTTTTGCGGTTTTTTCATTTAAATCTTTAATTCCGTCAATAATTCCTTTTTGACCTAGAGATTTAAATGCGTCGAATAATCTGTCTAAATCGTTTTTAACATAATTAAATAATGCCTCTCCAGAAAGATCTCTAATGTCATCTCCAATTTTTGTAATAACATCTTCATACTCTGTTACAAGAGCACTATTTCTAAGGAATGAATAATTGTTGTAATTTAACACTACATCTTTAATTGCGCTTGGAACAATTGATTTAAACAGCCCACCATTTTCAATTCTTTCAATTATTTGATTAAGTTTTGCATAGTCAATCTTTTTGAAGTTTACATTATTTGACCTTAATTGATTTGCAAAGTCTACTGCACTGTAGTAATTTACAACCTCTTGCCTAATATAAACTTTTTGGTTGTCTATGGTAACATTTGCATAATAATCAAACAAAACGTTATCCATACCAAATAGCCCAGAAACTTTTGCAAGCAAGCTTTTGTTTGCGCCTTTTATTGCAACAACTGCCTGTTCTGGCAAAATACCCTCAAGTATGGCTTTGTTGTCACCAGTATCTGCCTCAACTGTATATTCGTTTGTAGTTGTAACAGTATCTGCCGTAGATAAAAGTGATGTGAGTGGCATAAATGCAAATATGAATAAAACAAACGTTGCTCCAAGCCCGATAAATCCGCCGCTAAGCCTATGCATTGATTGCCCTTCCTTGTTTTTCATACATGTTGAGGCAACGATTCTGTAAATGATATATAATACAAGTTCAATCGCAAGAGTAAGTAATATGAAAACAACCGTGTTGCCAATAGCATATGGCAATCTTTCAAAAAATGTTTGCATGTTAGGATTATTTTCTATCAATGCGTTAACATCAGCATTTTTCTTAAGCATGTTTACAATTACTTCACTAAGTGGAATAAGCATTCCATCACTATTAACTTTGATTCCCATAATTGCATTGGTAACAACAGGCGTCAAAAAGAACGCTACAACTGCACCAATAAGCGAGACAATTGTGAAAAATAATGATTTTCTTAGTCCCCTCCACATTCCAATGAAGAATCCGGCAGCCAAAATCACTATAAACAGGATTGTAACAATCCATGATATTGCACTTGCACTCATAATAACCTCCTATATAGTTATAATATAACACATTTTAATATTTTTTTCAACCTTTAAATCATATTATCGAAAATAAAAATTAATCGCCTTGATTAAACACGTTTTTGGTTTACAAAATCGCCCACTTTTTTACAAAAATCAGTCCTCAAAATTGTATACAAAAATTATTCAAAAAAATTCTTTATTGCTCTTTGAACTGCAACAAAAAAATCAATGTTATTTTATAATAACGAAAGTCAAAAATCCCCAAAAATTACCCCGATTTTTCGTTGACAAAAAAAATCAAAAGGATTATGATAGATAATGATTCGACCACAATATGTTTGAAAAAACAAACATCATCAGCACTACATATTGTGTTTTGGTTGTTATCAAGCAAAATAGTTTAAGGAGGATTTTAATTAATGATTGAGCACATTTTAAAAAGAGACGGAAGACTTGTGAATTATGACCTTTCAAAGATCGAAAAGGCCATTGCAAAAGCCATGAATGCGGTTGGCGAAAAAGACTTTAAAACAGCTCACAAACTTGCTTTAACCGTTGAGGAAGAATTAAACAAAAATTACGCAGACAAAACTCCAACAGTTGAACAAATCCAAGATATTGTTGAGGTTGTTTTGATGAAAAAAGGTCATCAAGAAACTGCAAAGGCTTATATCATTTATAGAGATAAAAGAAGTAAGGCCAGAGAGATGAATACCTCTTTAATGAAAACTTTTGATAGATTAAATCATGTAGACGCCAAAGATAATGACCTAAAAAGAGAAAACGCAAATATCGATGGCGACACCCCTATGGGAATGATGTTAAAATTTGGTTCTGAAAGTGCAAAAACATACTTTACAAACGCGATTTTAACTCAAGAGCAAGCAAAAGCACATACTAGCGGTGATATACATATCCATGACTTTGATTTTTATACTTTAACAGAAACTTGTTGTCAAATCGATATTTTAAGTTTATTTAAAAAAGGATTTAGCACAGGGCATGGATTTATTAGAGAGCCTAATGATATCCGCACTTACGCCGCCCTTGTTTGTATAGCAATTCAAGCAAACCAAAATGATCAGCATGGTGGTCAAAGTGTGCCAAACTTTGAATATGGTTGTGCACCTGGCGTTAAGAAAACGTTTAAAAAGCTTTACAGATCAAATTTTGCAAAAGCATATGACTTAAAAGAGGCTGGAAAGCTCAGCGAAGAAGATGTTGTTGTTATTCTTAAAAAGATTGAAAATGACAAAGGCCTATACCCTACACTTGCTGGCAATAAGGATTATGATGCTGCTGAAAAAGAAGCCATTAGAGATTTCATTAAAGATGAGAAAACTTACAACAAGATTAAAGAGTTTGCATTTAAAAAGGCAACACAGGAAACAGATGAGGCAACACACCAAGCTATGGAAGCCCTTATCCACAACCTAAACACTATGCACTCACGTGCCGGGGCACAAGTACCTTTTTCATCACTTAACTTTGGAACTGATACATCTCCTGAAGGAAGAATGGTTATGCTTAACTTCCTTAGAGCTACTGAGGAGGGGCTTGGAAATGGTGAAACTCCAATCTTCCCAATTTCAATATTTAAAGTTAAAGAAGGAGTAAACTATAACCCTGGTGACCCTAACTATGACATATTCAAAAAAGCTATTGAGTGTTCAGCAAAAAGAATGTTCCCTAACTTCTCATTTATTGATGCTCCATACAACCTTCAATACTATAAGAAAGGTCACCCGGAAACAGAAGTTGCATATATGGGATGCAGAACAAGAGTTATGGCAAATGTTTATGACCCAACACGAGAAATCACTTATGGTAGAGGTAACTTATCATTTACATCAATCAACCTTCCAAGACTTGGAATTGAGGCCCATGGCGATATTAAAAAATTCTACGAAATGCTTGATGAAAAGTTGGAACTTGTTTCAAAACAACTTCTTGATAGATTTGAAATACAACAAACAAAACATGTTTACAACTATCCTTTCCTTATGGGACAAGGCGTTTGGTTGGACTCTGATAAACTTGGCAAAAATGATAGCGTAAAAGAAGTGTTAAAACACGGCACATTAACTGTTGGATTTATTGGTCTTGCTGAAACACTTGTTGCACTCACAGGCAAGCATCATGGCGAAAGCGAAAAATCTTGGAAACTTGGCTACGAAATCATCAAACATATGAGAGATTTTGTAGACAAAAAGGCACAAGAGCACAAACTCAACTTCTCTCTTATCGCAACACCTGCC
>CADBOH010000062.1 GCA_902796285.1 uncultured Eubacteriales bacterium
AACAAAAAAATATTATACTAATAATCAAAGGAGTACATTATGTTAGTTGATGAAATTAAAAAAGCAAATGTTCAAGCAATGAAAGATAAAGATGCTGTTGCTAGAGGAATATATAGCGTTATTTTAAACAAGATTATGCTTGAAACAATCAAGAAGAGAGAAAAGGGCGAAGAACTTGTTGATGGAGATGTTTCAAACATTCTGCAAAAAACGATAAAAGAACTTGAAGATGAAAAACAAAATTATGCAAAAGTTAACAACACAGAAGAAGTTGAAAGAATTTCTGCTCAAATTGAAATCGCATCAAAATATCTTCCAAAAATGCTAACAAAAGAAGAAATTGCCGGCATCATAAATGCACTTGAAGACAAATCTATTCCAGCCGTTATGAAACACTTTAAAATGAATTATAATGGCAAGTGCGACATGAGAGTTGTGCAAGAAGTTTTAAAGGGCATATAATGAAAGTTTTTGCAATTAGCGATTTGCATTTGTCGGTTAACAATCCAAAACCGATGGATATTTTTGGGCCTGTCTGGGATGGATATCTTGATAAAATTTTTTCTGACTGGAAGGAATTGGTCAGTGAAGATGATATCGTTCTTATGGCGGGCGATTTTTCATGGGCAATGAAACTTGAAGACGCGGTTGAAGACTTTAAGCTGCTTGAGTCTTTGCCCGGCAAAAAAGTTATCATTAAGGGGAATCATGATTATTGGTGGAAGTCAATATCGGCGGTGCGCAATGTCTTGCCTCAAGGGTTTTATGCGCTTCAAAACGATGCAATTAAATTTGGAGATATAGTAATATGTGGCACTAGGGGGTGGCAAACGCCAGAAAAAAACATGGTACAATCTCCGGAAGATGAAAAAATTTATAAAAGAGAAGTTTTGCGCCTTGGCATGTCACTTGATGAGGCTGAAAAACTTAGAAGTGAAGGCGACAAGCTTATATGCATGATGCACTATCCGCCATTTAATTTTTCACGTGCTGACAGTGACTTTTCACTATTAATTGAAAAATATAATGTTGATAGCGTCGTTTTCGGGCATATTCATGGGTATAAAAATATTCAAGTGCAGTTTGAAAAAAATAATATAAAATATTTTTTAACCTCTTGTGATATGGTAAAAAATAATATTGTAAGAATTTTGTAATTATTTTTTAAAATAATTATTTTGGGAGATAATTAATTATTAATTTTATAAAACAAATTGTTATTGATTGACAAAACTTGTGTTTTATTGTAAAATTTAGCAGAATAATCTTTTTTTGGAGTTAAAATGAAAAAATTTAAATTGTTTACAGGTCTTTTTGCTATGGCTGTCGTTCTTACAGGTTGTGCAACCGTAGGAGATGTTCTTGACAAAAATGGCAAGGCTGCATACTACAATGATATTGTTTATTCTCAAGGTCAAGTTGTTAAGGTTGAGGATTATCTTTATTATGGAAATGGATATTTTGATTCTTCTGCAAGTGGATTTAATTATGGGCAGAGTGCTGAAAACGGATATCTTGCTCGCCTTAATGTAAAAGATGAACTCAAATTTAATAGTTCAGTTACAGATGAATATAAAACTAGCACTTCACCAAAAGGGATATTAAAAGTTAACGATAAACTCGTTGGATATCAAAATCAATATATGTTTGCATTGGGTTCATATTTATATTTTACCTCAGCAAACACACACAAAACTTCTTCTCTTGAAAATGATTACAGCCGTGTATCACTTTTTAGAGTTAAGTTTAATGGTGATAAGTTTGAAGAGTTTGGCACATATAAGCATGACGCAAACAGCGTGATCACTGCACAAAAGGGCAGCGATGGCAAATATTATATGATCATTTCAGAGCCAGCAGATAACAGTGTTTACAATCTATATTCAATCAAAATAGGAGATGAACTTGGTAAGGCTAAACAGTTAAATAAATATACTGAAGACCAAAAAGAAGTTGTTGACCAAGTGCAAACAGTTGCAGTTTGCGATGCTGAGTCAACTCTTAAAAATGTTGTTTACACAGTAAAATCACTCTCATCTGGGCTTGAAACAACTGAGGTTAAAAGTGTTGACTTTGCAACAGGCGAAATCACATCACTTGATAGCGGTGTTGCAAGTTCTACAACAAAACTTCTTGGCAGAAGTGCCGATGTTGTATTCTATTCATATCAATACAAAGCAGTAAATGAGATCTACTTTAAAGATTTAAGCACTGGGGATAAATATTTCAATCCTACTTCGCTAAACAAATTCTATAATGCAAGCGAAATTAAAAATATTAAAGCCGTTGGAGATGGATACGTCTTTACAGCTGGATCTAGTGGATCATTAATGTACAAAACGCTTGATGTCACAACAGATGCAGTTTTGCTTTTGACTTCTGACAAGTTTAGTGATGTTTTGTTTGTTGAAAATGGCTATGTATATTTATCAAATTCAACATCTATATTTAGAATCAATGTTATTGATAAGTCACAAGAAACCCTTGTTACTATGAACGCAATTACCTCTGGCAAATGTGGATATGATGGAGAATATATTTACTTCTATGCACAACTTCAAGAGAAAGACGAAGGCGTGACAGATGAAAATTATTATATGTATAGGGTGGATAAGTTAGGACACTATCAACTTATCGGTCAAACAAAATAAAAATTTAAAAGGTATGCAAACTGCATATCTTTTTTGTTTGTCATAAAATTAAAAAGGTTTTGATATATATAAAAGTGAACAATCTTTTTAAAAGGGGACAAGCGTTGGAAGTTTTATTTTTGGCAATACTGGGGCTTCTGCAAGGGTTATGTGAGTTTTTGCCAGTGTCATCAAGTGGACATCTTGTTTTGTTTTCAGCTATCTTTGGCGTGCAGGACTCCCTTTTGGTGAGTATTGTTTTACACGTTGCAACCCTTTTTGCAATCGTGGTTGTTTACTTTAAAGATATAAAAGATTGGGTGCTTCATCCTTTTTCAAACCAAGCAATAATGATATACGCGGCAACTATCCCAACATGTGTTATTGTGCTTTTGATTATGCCAATCGTTAATGCATCATTTGGTGGAAAATATTTGGCGATATGTTTTTTCGTGAGTGCTGTGCTTTTGTTTGTGGCGGATTATTTTGCAAAGAAAAAACAATCCAAACCTTTTACGCTGAAAACAGCGTTTGTTATGGGTGTTGCACAAGGGTTGGCAGTTTTCCCGGGGATTTCACGCTCGGGCACAACAATTTCAGCGGGACTAGCAAGTGGTGCTGACAGAAAGGATTGTGCAAAGTTTTCCTTTTTGATGAGTGTGCCAATTATATTAATGTCAATGCTGCTTGAGATATTTAAGATTATAAAAGCAGAGTCGTTGCCATCTGTCAGTGTGCTAGGATTAATCATCGGCAGCTTCATTGCATTTGTTGTTGGCGTTTTTTCAATAAAGGTAATGGTGAAAATAACAGAAAAATTACAATTAAAATGGTTTAGTTTATATTTGGTATTTATTGCAATTATGTGTATAATAATATTATAGTTTATAAAGGGAGTTACTTTGGATAATTTTCACTCAAAATCAATTAACCAGGCATTAATAGATACAAACTCATCAAAAGATGGGCTTTCCTCTGTGCAAGCTAGCGAAAGAAAGGTTGTCAACAACCAGGATGAGCATATCAAGAGAAATAGCATTGCATTTAAGTTTATAGAACAATTTGCAGACCTGATGATAATAATTTTGCTTATAGCCGCAGCGGTATCAATCGCGATAGGAATTATTAACAGAACGGCCGGTGAAATTGCTGATGGGTGCATCATACTTGCCATCGTTATAATGAACGCAGTCTTTGGCGTTGT
>CADBOH010000063.1 GCA_902796285.1 uncultured Eubacteriales bacterium
AAGACTCTGCAAGAAAAGACGTCAAATCTGTTTTAAAGCAGGAAGGGTTTAGATATACAGAACTTTTTGCTAGACAAATTGATGCTTTTATTAGTACTGGAATTTCAATGCGTGATAACATGAGGGAACTTCAAAGAGGTATTCCAACTTATACACTTGCGGGAACATTCCCATTTGTATCATCTGAATTGCAAGATGATGATGGATTCTACCTTGGCGATAATGAATATCCGGTGTTTGTTGACTTTTTCGTGAGAAATTCACAAAGAGTAAACTCAAACATAATGATTATTGGAAAGTCTGGTTCAGGTAAGTCATTTGCAACGAAAACACTTCTTGCAAATTTTGCCGCAGACAACACCAAGATATTCATTTGTGACCCAGAAAAAGAGTATGCATCACTTTGTGATCAATTACATGGAAAATTGATCGATGTTGGTTCATCAATTCATGGTATAATAAATCCATTTAACGTTATTAGAGCGCTTGACAAGGATGACGAAGAAGACGATAAAATTGTTGATGAAGAGGGGAATGAAAGACAAACAAAGAAGAGAACTGATGACTCATTTAACCAACACCTTCAATTCTTAGAGCAATTTTTTAGAACAATTCTTGAAGGGATTTCTTCGGATGCTTTTGAAATGATTAACTCACTTATTTTGGAAATGTATAACAGATTCCATATTGATGAAAACACTGATTTGAAAAAGCTGAAACCAAGTGATTATCCAACATTTGATGATTTATATGCATTATTGCAAGAAAAACTTAAAACAACAAAAGAAGAGTTTGTTCTTAACAATTTAAGAGTTGCGGAAGCCTATATTAGAAAATTTGCAAAGGGTGGAAGAAACTCAAACCTTTGGAACGGGTATACATCTATTGAAACAAACGAAAACTTTGTTTGCTTCAACTTCCAATCACTTATTGCTGGTAACAACGAAATGTTGACATCAGCACAAATGCTTTTGGTGTTTAAGTATATCGAAAGTGAAGTTATCAACAATAAGGATTATAACGAACTTCACAAAACGAATAGAAAAATTATCGTAGTTGTCGATGAGGCGCACATATTCATTAATCCAAAATATCCTATTGCGTTAAACTTTATGACTTCTATGGCTAAGAGAATTCGTAAGTATGGCGGAATGCAAATAGTTATTACACAGAACATCAACGACTTTGTTGGTTCTGAGGAAATTAAGCGTCAATCAACGGCGGTTATTAACGCTTGTCAGTATTCACTTATTTTCTCTCTGTCGCCAAACGACGTAAACGACCTTGTTGAATTATACAAAAACTCTGGTGGTATCAATAAAGAGGAAAGAAATAGGATTGTTAGTGCAAGTGTTGGTCAGGCGTTTATTATTACATCGCCTTCAGCTAGAACAATGGTTCAAATTCACCCATTGCCATATGTACGTTCAATTATAGAATCAAAGAGATCATAAAATAAAAAACAAAGGAAGTTTGTATGACAATATCAAAAAAGTTTAGTTTATTATTTTTAAGTTTAATGCTTGTCATAGCAGGCTTCCTTTTTGCAGCATGTGGTGCTAAAGATTATTCAAAAATCACAGTACAAGCTTCAAATGAATACTTTGAAATGTTTGTTGGTGAAGAAAAAAATGTATCTGTAACAATTAAGAATCCAGTTGCTGATATGAATAAAGAAATTGATTACTTTTCTAGTAATCCTGAGGTTTGCGCGCTTGAACTTGTATCAAATAGTGGTTACACAACAACTTATACAATAAAGGGATTAAAGGGGGGTAACACCTCAATTGATTTTGTTACAAGGGAAGGGGCAAAAAGAACTTCAATAAGCGTGTTTGTTAAACAGTATTCTGAAACAATTACTGCAAGCGATACTTTGCTTTTCCTTTCAAATAACACACCTTTCATGCCATCAAGTGCCGATTATTTGTTTGATCAAGACTCAACTGAACGTGGTTTAAAATTTTACTTTTATGGTGAGGAAGATAAGGAAATTATTTCATTAGAAGATGTGACAGAAAATAACACTCTTAAAAACAATTTCAGTAAGATTGAGCTTGTTGAAAATCATTTTGTCATTTCAAATGCTGATGGTGATACATTTACAATCTTAGAGAATCATAAACATGATTTTGCTCAGCTTAATAAGGAAGGCGAAAACTACATTTTTGATGAAAATGCTTTAACTGTTTTGCCTGGAGAAAAATTTGCTTTTGTTGCCGTTTATCAAAATGGCAGTGATTTAACAAATGCACTATTTTCAACACGAGAATTCACTGTTTTGGCAGACATGAAAGATCCTGAATACCTTTATGGCTATAAGATTAATAACATAGACTACAAATTAAATAGTGATTCGACATTCTTTAAGCAAGACGGCGCTGATGAACTTGTACTTGTACCTGGTTATAATGACCTGGAAATCAATGAAGGGATTTTGGCTGGACAAACAGCAAATTGTGTTACGGCATATTTGCAGGTTTCAATTATTGGCGACCCTGAGTTTATTAAAGTTAGGGGTGAAGGTAATGAAAATATAATTAATTATACTTACTTAGGTTATACATACAATTCAACAACCACTGAGATTATATATCACTTTGAAGTTAACGCCGCAACAGGTGTTGAGACTGAAACGCAACTTAAATTAACACTTTATTATGAAGGTTTTGAAAACGCTGCTGATGCAAATATCACAAAAGTGCTTTCAGTGCCGGTTTCTATTAAAATAATTCCTTTACAACTTTTGGTAAACAACTCTGAATCAACAAGTCTTGTTTATGAATTTTATAATAAGTATGCTGATAATGACAATGTCGGCTGGAAGCAATTTTTATTTACATGTTTGCCAGAAGGTGCAAGTTATCAAAAACTTGTTATTTCCTTAGGCGATTTGAGCGACCTTTATGTTAGATACAAAGGTAAAATTTATGATTCTGGGGATGTTGAAATAGATGATATCAAAACGCCAGTTTATATTAAAGGCAAAAAAGATGCCGAAGTAACTACTCAAGATAAAATTATAAATGTTGGCCTAAAGTTTAATGTAATTGGAGAAGGTGAGCGCCCAGCTCAAATTAAATATAGAATCCTAAAAGGTGCAAAAACACCAGAATTTGCAGACGAGAGTTTTAAAACTGGTGGAATATATCTTGACTTGCACTCAGGGTCTCAAACTTTTAATAATCTTTTTACAGACGCCAAATTTTATAATTTAGCATTCACATATTATTCTGGTGATGATGTTGCAGAATTTGCAAAGGAAGAAATTTTTTGCGTTCAAGATCAAGAAAATGAAAGTAAATTTTATTTAAGTTTTAATGTTTCACCTAAAAAGGTTGGGACGGGAACATATATTGTTGCTTTGGATAATGGCGAAAATGTTCCATTAAAAATTACAGTAGCAGAGGTGCTCGATAGCATAGTTTTACGTACTGAGGATCAAAACAATATAGTTGTTAACAGAGTTGATACAGATTCAAAAACAACATACTATATTGTATCAAGAAACGATATTGAAAACTTTAATTTTGATGTAAGTGTTGTTGCATATAATGATGATAATTCAACAGCAATAAAAAGAGTCCAAATCAATGCAAACGATCAAAGAATTCAGTATTTTGATGCGGACAATAGAAATAAACACTTTAAAATCAGTCTTAATGATATAGGAACTGGTAGTTTGAATATTACGGCATTTGGTGATCGTATTGAAAACTTTAAAATCACCGAAAATGCGGTTAATCTTGATAGAACTATTGAAGTTGTACACTTGGGATATATAAGCGACTTCAATGTTTATAAACTTAGTGATGGAACTGGCAGTTTTGCTGCTAACACAAAAGCCGCATATGTTAATGTATTCACAAATACATCAAACTTTGCAAAACGCACAGCAAGATTGCAGGTTAGTTTAAATGCTGAAAATGGGTTTGGATTTTATGATCCAGAAAATGCTAATGGCGTTATTAAAAACACTGAATTTGATCAAAAATATATCTATTGGACAAGTGATAACGAGATAGTTTATAATGGTGCTATATATGACAGAATGTACAATAATGGTGCTGTATATGAAATTGGAGGATATGGTACATTTAACCCTTCAACACAAACTTTCTATGCATATTCTACAATAGAAGGCGAAGCAACGATAACACTTTTTGCTCATGTTGCACAATTCCAAAGAACATTTACTTATGCCGTAAACATTAGAATTGAAAGATATGTTGAAGTTGATTCAATTACGCTTCAAAGCCCTGTTTCTTCAATAGAGTTGTCAACGATGAAGCAGAGTTATTCAGTTGTTGCATATGCTATCACAACAAATGCAGTCAACAAAAAAC
>CADBOH010000064.1 GCA_902796285.1 uncultured Eubacteriales bacterium
ATCAAATATACCCATATTATATCAAATCTCCTTTTAAAATGCAAAAGGTTGGAGAAACATAAAAATCTCTCCAACCTTTTTCTTGCATTTTAGCATATGAATTTTACAAATTCAAGTTTTAGTGTCAGAATTATTGAAATTTACATCTCAAAAGCTCTTTTTCATTTTTTCTTTCTTTGCGTGCTTTTACTCAATCCTTTTAGGGCTCTTTGTATAGTTGTAAGTTGACTTTTATTGTTGAATATGATATAATCAAAAAAGTAGGGGAAGAGTAAGTATGATAAGTGTTGACAGATTAGTTTTGTATAGATGTGATAATGAATACAAATTTGCAATAATAAATAAACTCAAAACTAGTGTTGCTTTGGTTGTAGAAAATAAAATAATTGATCTTGATAAAGAAAAGGTTTTTTCTTTTAAATATACTGCTGGGAATTGTATAGACGATGAGTGGGAAGTGGAATCCACAAGTTTTAGAGACTTTTTACATCTAGCTCTTGCGGATAGTGATAGAAAAGATATAATTTACCCTCCAGCAAGCTTATTGCCAGATTATAATAAATTTAAAAAAATCAAAAAGCAGATACCTTGTATGGGAATAAATCTTGAAAGAGAAGAATTAAGGCAAATAGAAAAATATTTGAATAAGACCGTATTTAAAAATATCGTCAAATATGAACAAGCAAAGCAAAAAGCCAAACAAAAAATCGAAGATATAGAATATGCTGATTTTTAGTTAAAAAAACAACTTTTTATGTTACAACGTGATTTTTTGCTATTTAGCAAGTGGTTGCAATTTATTTAAGAGATGGTGTTCGTGTGATTGAATTTTTGATCCAATTTATTAAAATTTACAAAAAAAGATGGATTTTTTCCATCTTTTTTGTTGTTTTAGGTTAAATTTTTTCAGATTCTGCCATGTAATTTAAAAACGGATTATTTGCGTTTGGGTTAAGCATGTCGGTTATTGTGTATGCGGAATCCATCATTTCTTCGTCTACTAAAAAGCATATATCGTCCTCGTCGTCAAGCAGTTTAGAGTAAAATTCGGTTAGGGCCTTTTCAGTTGTTTCAAGTGGGATTGGACTTCCTTGCTTAAACGTTCTCCAATATTTTGTGGTAGGGTTTGGAATGCCATTTCCATCTTTCCATTCTACATCGCCAAACAAAGTTCTCGTATTTGTTTTTGCAAATCTTAACTTTCTACCATTTATATCGTAGTCTAGGTCTGAGATAGGGTGAAGGCAGTGGGCAATTCCTCGGGTTAAGTGACGTTTGCTTTTTCTTGCATCCAATGCCGGATCTTCAAAATATTGGCCGCTAATTTTATATTTATCATCAGTTATATCAACAAGGCATAGTGCATGACATGCGATATCTGTGTAGCCCATGCGGATAAGTGCTTTGGTTTGGCACTTGATGTTTGGATTATCAAGCCTATCAACAACAGCCTTTACAAATGATGCAAAGCCAACGCAAACGGTCTTTTTAAATTTTGCCATTGAAACGATTGAACTATTTTTCTCAACACCTTTTCCGGTATCATCAACATTATCGCCAAAGCAAAAATTTACAGTTGCAAACTTATGTATTGCAATCATAGCTTCATATGGGCTATATTCTGCTTCACGGATAGTTTTAACCAGGTTATCTATTGTGTTGTTTGCTTTAACAACGTATTTAAGGTCCCAACAATCATCTATATCATTTTTAGAGCGTGTGTAGAAGTATTCATTAAACTTTATTGGATTTTTTATCCCCAAAGCGTTTAATTTTTTTTGAAAATTTTCAAGCGTTTTTAACTCTTGTTTGGTGTATGTGTATTCGATAGGGGCGTTATCATAGTCTTTGCTCATTACTTCTGCGCTCGGCCCGTCGATAACAAAATAGATATTTTTATTGGTTAGTGAAAGTTGTTTGATTTTTTCTTCAAGTAAATTCTGGTTTTCAAAAAACTGTTTTTTGGTGACTGCAATGATAATTTCATCAGCGTTACCATTTTCATCCAAGTTTGGTTGATAATTATTATCGAGTGCTGTTTGAATACGCTCATTTTCACTTTGTTGATTGTTTTTATAAGCGTTTTCGAGATCTTTGTTATAATCAGCAAGTTCGCCTACGTTATTCAAATACAAAACCATAACTATCTCCTTCGATTCGATTATATCATCAAAACGACTTTTTTTCAACATTTTTTTAAAATTTGAGGTAGAGTGATTGAAAAAAAAGTAATTTTTTTAAAAAAAATATATTATTTTTTTTGGTATGAGTTTAAAAATTATGTATAATGAATGGCGTAGGGAGGCAATTTATGTTTACAACAAATCACTTTATTTGGCTTGCTATTTGTGCAGTGTTTATTGGTGTTTTATTATTTTGCTCAGTAAAATTTAAGTTTAAAATGAAAACGTCAATATATATTATGGCAGGCATTTCACTTGCAAGCGAACTTGTTAAAACGTTTGCACACTTTATTTGGTTGGACCCTGGTGATCACTCTATGGGGATGGTTTTAAAGGCAAAATCCCTTCCATTTCACCTTTGTTCATTACTTATTTTCTTGATGTTTTATTTGGCATTAACAAAAAACAAGGAAAGAAGCCAAAAGGTTATCAACTTCTATGTGCCAGCAGCATTGCTTGGTGGTGTTATCGCATTGATTATGGCAACAAGCGGGGTTAGTTTTACAGCACCGCAGCCATATCAATCATTTTTGTATCATGCAGGGCTTGTATGGTTTGCACTTTACGCCCTTATCACAAAACAAGTTGATATGGGTTGGAAGAACTATGTGACAACAGTTGTAGTTTTGCTTTGCTTGGCGTTCTCAATGATATGGGTAAACAGCGCATTGCAACAATATGAAACAAACTTCTTCTTTATTGTTAAACCACCAGCAGACAATTTGCCACTACTTAACCTAAATCATGGTTGGTATGCTTACTTCTTTAGTTTGCTCTTTGTGAGCGGGCTATGTGTAACACTTTTGTATCTGCCATATATGATTATTGAGGCAGTTAAAAAAGACAAGGCTAAAAAACTTGCACTTCAAGAAGGAGAAGTGGCTGCTAACAATGAGGAAGTTCAAGCCGCTCCAGCTGAAGTGGGAATTGAAGAAAAGGCAAATACAGTTGAAATAAAAGAAGAAACCGCAAAGCCAAAACGCACAAGAAAGAAAAAAGAATAGTCTATAAAATTCGACAAAATTCAATAAAATTTTAAATTGGGGTGCATACGATTTGACTAGTTAACACCAAAATTGGTATAATAAAAACAGATCGGTGACTTTTGTCGCCAAATAAAATCAGGGAGAACATAGTATGAAAAACGAAAAAAACAAAAAAATGAAAAAGATTGTAGTTGGGGCACTTCTTACCTCAACAATCCTCGCGGGTGGGGGTATAACTTTATTTGGTTGCAGCAATAACAACAAGCAACAAGACAATCCACCAGATCCTGTTGTGGATGTTGAGGTTTATACTCAAGAAGAAAAGGCTCAACTCACTAGCAGCGTAAAAACATTTTTAAATGTTGCTGAACAAGAGCCAGAAGGGGATAATATTGACATTGTTAAATACAAGGTTAGATTGGCAATTGCTGAAAATGCCCCAAAAGTATTTAAAAACAACAAGATTACGCCAGATCAACTTGCAGTAGTTGCCCAATATTTGCAACGTGTTAAGCTTGACGCAGGCTCTTTCTTGGATGCACTTAGATTTGATAAAAATGAAAATGACGTTTACACAGGCACATATTCTATTGACCTTGTTAAGCTTGGTAGTGTGCTAATTGACTATTTGGATTATATTGAAAACTTAAGATATACATTAAATCATGAACTTGGCGAAGACACAGTCGCTGATGTTCTTGCTGATTTTGTTGGCGTTGCCCTTGGCACAATCAACCAAAACGGATTTGCTTCTGCTGAAACAATTTTGGATACAACAGATAGACTTGATGCTGCAACACAAGCCTGGAGAGAAAAATATACATGTAACGATACGTATGATAAGGATTATGATAGCTTTGGTAGAGGCTGGTTCTTTAATGCTGGAACATATTATGATGAAGAAACTGGCGAAGATGTTGAATACAACACTCTCCGCAATGACCTTATAAAAGTTTTTAATGTACTGGCAAAAAAATATGTTGCCCCACTTTCAATAAGAGACAACATGGTTTATTATGGCTATGATGATGGCTCTCAAGCGCAACAAGGCCCAGCGCTTGACACTGTTTATATGTGGAGCGAAGATCATCATGATGAATATGAGTATAAATATGTTGTTTTTGTTGATGGCGGAGTGTATCGTTATTCAGAATGGAGCAGTGAAGAGCGTGACGCTGATTATGTCAAGGAAAATGGAGAATATTATTCTTTTACTAATGCATACGAAGAGGATGGTATGACTATATGGCAATATGGTAGTTATGATGGAGGAGGATTAAGAGTAAGATTCTCTCAAGATAGTGAGGATAACGAATATATGGAAATCGCATATGAGATGTGGGATTCATATGATACATATCAAAAACAGGCCGCTCCACAGGAAGCCAAGTATGGCACAATATACAAATATTATTATGATGGAATTTATGCATATATCATCATTGATAAAATGGAAGATGACTATCGAGTAACTACGCTACAAACAGATAATGGCGACTTGACTATTGACGAAGTACGCGCAAACGAAAATATAGAGGCAAGCGAAAGTAGCTTAAACCTTGATAGCAAGTTAAAAGAATATTACTATAACGCTGTATTTAACGGAGTTGAAACTAAATTCTATTTTGAAAACAATAAAATAGTTGCAAAAACTGAAGATACATTGGCAACATATGAGATGGATGAAGAGATTCCTCAAACACAAGTGCCAACATTTAATACATATGTTGGAGAGGCAGAAGAAGCAGTGCTTGATGCAAACACGTTATATGCTGGCGAAAATGGCAGTGATTATATTGTTTTTAATTATGATGTAGAGCAAGAAAAATTTGTTGGATTATATAGATATTATACTAAAGATTCAATTCCTACTATAGATGATGTTAAACATGATGGAAATTATGTTGAATTTACTGACAGTGGAGAAGGCTGGTATCGAATAAACGAAGAGGCAAGAATAGTAGTTTATTCCGACCATATTACTTGGGAAGAAAATGGAGAGGATAATTATACAAAGGTTCGTCAATCAGCCAATATGGATAGCATATATCAATATAATGATGAAGACGGATACCACTATATTGTGTTTACAGAGGATAAGGACACATATGTTTATACTCTCACATCTGAAAATGGCGACTTAACCGTTGAACAGGTTAAAGAAAACGGAACACAAAATGGGGTATTCCACACTATTGTAAACGGAGAGGCTTTTTACACGCTTGAGAAAGGTAGTACCATAAAATATATTGTTCGCGATGGCAATATCGTTGAGCAAATTGGCGAATATGTTTATATTAAGCCAAACACTGAAAAAGTTTACAGATACGAAAATGAAAATTACGAATCCTATAAATATACTTATGTAGTTTTTGAATACTATGAACATGAAGACTATAATATGTATTACTATGATTCAAATGATGTATATGTTGATTATCATACCGTTAGAGACAACGGGAACTCCCGCACACTTTATGCTCAAGGCAATAAAGATGGCATTTTAAAATATACTGATGACGATGGCTTTACATATTACATCTATGGCGACCATATTGTTAGAGAAAATGAACATGACGAAGCAACAACATTTACAATGCTTAAAGATAGAGAATTTAAGCTTAACCAAATTTACAAATATTTTGATGGCGAAAACTATAGATATGCTGTTTTCACAAATGATGATGGATATCGCATGTATGAATATGTTACTACCGCAGACAACATTACAGATTATGATAATGTAATCGAAAATGGAACAAGCACATATCTAGGCGATGAACAAAAATATGATGAAGCAACTGGCGAATACTATTTTGAAGTTGTAGAAAACGAAGATGAAAATCAAAAACAAACTAAAAAATATGTTGTAAGAGATGGAAAAGTATATAATATGCTTACAACAGATGTTTACTTCAATGAAGTTGAAATGCCTCCAACTTATTATTATGTAGTATTTGATTTGGCTGAAAACAAAGCATATCTCTATACAAATGTTGGTGAAAGTGAAGAGGCAAAAGACGCTGCATTTGTTAAGCAAAATGGGCAAGCATTTGACTATAATGTTGGCACTAACAAGTGGCTTCACACTGTTGAATTTGATGGCAACACTATTGTAAATAACAACACAAATGAATTGAAAGTTGCTGGTGGCGAGATAATGCCAAAAAACATGACTCTTACTGCCGTAACAACCGTTGCAGAAAGTGAAAAAGCAACATATTTTGGAAAGAGCACCACAGGTATTTTGGCTGATACATTATATTGCGATACTATGAAACAAAACTATCTTGTATTTGGATATGATGAAGAAGCGGCAGATTTTACTGACATATACCTTATAGATATGATTTCTATGAGAGGTTATACACAGGATGATATGACTGTTGAGCTTGTAAGAAACAATTACACACAACATTATGCTCTTACACCTGTAACTGGAATGCCTGGAATATACGTATATGACCGTGGAATGATCTCAGCAACAAATATCAATATCGATAATTCGACATACAAGCCAGTTGATGCAAGCAACGACGTTGAATTTGATTATACATACAAATATGGCGAAGAGGGCAACTGGCACTACGTTGTATTTGCTCAAACAGAAGATGAAGTTTATGCATATAGACTTACTTCTGAAGAAGAACTCACGGCTGAGCAAGTTAAACAAAACGCTGCAGGTGTAAAAGTAGAAAAAACTACTCACAATGACCAAGTTGTTTACTTAACTGGCGATGGGGAAAAATTCACTTTAACAAACGGCAACATTTTCTATGATGATGGTAAAATAACTGCAGTTGACTATCAAAATGCTTACGAGCACGTTAATGCATTATTAAGATTAACGCAAGAAAATACTTATACTTTCTCTGGTCCGTTCAGATATGCATTTGGGGAAGAGAGTGGCAATAAAGTGAAAGAAGAATTACTTGCAAATGGTGCACAAGAATTTTGGGGGAAGGAGGAATACGAAAACCCACTTTATGAATTGTTTGGCGATGCGAGAGGCTATTACAACAACTTTAATATTGAATATCGTGAAAACAAAATATATGCAAATGGCGTTCCACAAGAGTTTGTTGATGACTTAACACAAGGCTTTACATTTGATGGCAAAGAATATGCGGGCTTAAAAGAAATTTATGACGCAAGAATAAATGAGTTCCTTTAAGATGTTGTAAACAAAGTTAAGCTTGAAGCGGAAACATCAAGAATGATGACATACACAATTCTTAATGAGGCAGTTAAAGCATTCCACGACGCATACATGATTGAAGGAAGCAACATTAGAGAGGCAGTTAAAGGCACAATCAAGGGACTTAACACAACAATGAAGTTGTTGTCAGGCATTGATGAATCTAAGGCAGATATTTCAAAAACACTTATCAAAAAGTTTACAAATGGTGATATTGACCGTGGATTTACAAAAGAGGATTATCAAACTCTTCTGCAAGACTATGTTGAAGAACTTGAAGCAAAAATGGTTGATGGCAAAGTTGTTACTGTTGAAGAAGCAATGTATGAAGTGGCTGAAAATACAAAAGTTGTGCTTAACGAGTTCCGCGCAATCATTAAAGTTATCACAAGGACGCTTGATAGTGGAGGTTTAAGAGATTTTGATACTGTAATAGACAATCTTTTTGCAACTATTGAAGATGCACCAAACAAACTTTTGGGACCAATTGAAGAAAAATTCAATAAGGCATACAATGACTATGTTGAAACTTTAAAGGATCTTGCTAAGTCTCCAGAAGCAGTTGAAGCAGTTATTAAAAACCTTTCACTTCTCGCGCAAGATGTTAAACTTGCATGTGATAACTATGAAAAGGGCAACGTTAATTCACTTGCAGATTTAGATTATGTATTCAAACCAACAATTGAGCAAGAAAAGGGTGGAGCAATCTATCACATCTTAAAGATTGTTGAAGTTTTGCCTACTGAAAAAGTTAAAGAGTGGCTTGACATTGATTATCTTAACGAAAAAACAAAGGGTGGCTTTGACTTTGGCGAAAATCAAGATACAGTTCGCGAGTATGTAGATCTTGCTAGACATCTTGTTGACTTATTAAAAGAAGTTGCAGCCGAAACAGATGAGAACACCGAGCTTAAAGATATCGTTCTTATGATGTTTAACAGTGATACGATCGTTGAAGATGAAAAGACATTCCTTGAAATCATTGAAGATAAATTCTTTGATGGAAGTGATGAAGTTGAAGCGGAAGGTGACACTTACACAAGACCAAATTCAATTGAAGATGAAGAAGAAAGAGCGCAAGCGCTTGAAAAACTTGCCGAGAAGATCAAATCTTCATTCGTTGAAAAGATTGTAGATAATTACGAGATGGTTCTTGAAAACATTGTTTTATCTCTCAACTATTCAAACAGCCTTCCAATGCTTTCTTATGAAGACAACCTTGTTTGGAGATTGATTGATATGCAAAATCAAGAGTCAGGGCTCAGTGATGAAGAAATATTCTATCATGATATCTTCTTACACGGACCAAAATCAATTATCGATGAACTTAAAAATTTGATTAAAGGTGATGATGAAGGAAAATACTAAAATCATTTAAGGGCGCTTGGTCAAAGCGCCTTTAATATTATAAACAGGGGAATGATGAGATTTTTATTGCATTATAGTTTTAAAAACCTAAAATCTAACAAGGCAAAAGCTTTGCTAGTGGTTTTTAGTATTTTTCTTGTCAGCATCCTGTTTTTTGTTTCCCTTGCGTTGCCAGTGTTTTTAAACAATGCCATATATCAATCTGCCTATCAAAAAATTGGCGACAGCGATATTTATGCAAAAGTTTATACAACCGACATAAATAGAAATATATATAGCTTAAAAGACATTGACAGAATTAACGGCGATGGCTACACAGAGGAGCATTTTGACTATGCAATAGGGGTGTTTGTTGTCGATGGTAAATATGTTAATAACACGGGTGAAAAAACAGTTGTAACAAGCGTAGCAACAACTCTTGATGATATAACCACATTAAAAAGTTCAGTAAGATTTGTAAGCGCAAAGCCAAATTCTTTTGGGCGAGACACGGTGATCATAACGGATGACTTGGCTCAGCAAGAAGATTTGCATGTGGGCAGCATACTAAATATAATATATGATGAGAGCGCTTATGAATTTTTGGTGTGTGGCATAATCAAAAACGAGGGTATTATAACAAGGTCAAACAGTCCAACCGTTTTAATAAGTAAAGATTTTGTTAAAGAGCATATTTTTGGTTCTATATTTTCATCATCTATTTTTAACACGGGAATTTTTAAAGTAAAGGATGGGTTTGATAAAAATGAAGTGACAAGAGTGCTACATGAAACATATCCATTTTTTGATGTTAAACTTTTGTTCAGTGATGCTGAAAATGCTGCAACAATCAAAACAATAAATTATATTTACAATATTTGTGCTGGCATAGGAATATTATTTTCAATGCTAGTAATCCTTTTAACAATGAATCTTGTTTTTTCTTCAAGAGTTAAAGAGTTTGCTCGCCTAAGAGCACTAGGTGCAAACAATAAACAACTATTTTTCTCATCACTTTTTGAGAGCGGCGGATATGGATTTCTGGGCGGGGTTATAGCTATTGTTGTATCAATGCTGATGTATATAATTTTGAATAATTTAAGTTTTGGTGCAAATATTTTTTACGGGCTTAAATCATACCATTTTATTTTGCCAGTTTTATTTGGCACCCTAATTTCTATTCTGAGTGGGCTATGGCCAGCCCTAAAAAGTTTAAAACAAAGTTTGCGCTCTCAAATGGTAAAAAGTGTTAAATTTGACAAAAAAATACAAATTTTTGGTGTTTTTTGTGCAATTTTGCTTGTGATTTGCTTAATTTTAATGTTTGCATTAAAAACAGGACAGTCGCCAATAACACAACTAATACTGTTTGTTTTGTTGCTTGCTTTGGCAATATATCTTGTGCCAATAATTATAAAACTTTTTGTTTTTTGCATGATAAAATTGTTTAAAAATAAGAGTTTTTTACTTCTGCACTTAAACAAAGATATTTTTACTCCTGCTTCTAATATGGTTAGCCGAATAATATGTTTCGCGCTTGCATTTTTGATGATATTAAGCGTTGCAGTTTCTACTGTTGAAAATGTTGCTTCATCTTATGCTTTTAATACAAATTACAATGCTTACATATTGAATGTGAACGAGTATAGCGAAGAGATGATTGAAAATATTAAAGCCGTTGATGGTGTAATAGATGCATACGAAAGTGTTAAATTTAAGTATATCAAGTTTGAAGAAGGGGAAGTTATTTATGAAAGTAAATCGCTTTCGCAAGATGACTTTGTTAGACTATACGGGGAGCATGTGGATCAAGATACAATTGAATATTATAAATATCATAAAAACTCAGTTGTGCTAAACATAGGCTACAAGTATCTTAAAAATTTGAAGGTAGGAGACACAATTAACATTGTGCTAAATGAAAGTTTTGTCTATGAGTATGAAGTTGCAGGTTTCTTTGATTCAAATGAGAAGGCTTATTCGAGTGCGGTTTTTAGACTTGATCGTTCAAAAGAAATATATGGTGACTGCGGTGGAGATTATCGACTACTACTTAAAGTTGATCAAAACAAATTTGATGATATTGAAAAAACATTGTTCGAGTCTGGCATCTTGGATGATAGCGCCGAGGTTGTATCTACATCGAGCCGTGATCAAAAAAGTTATAATACGTTAGTCACTCCAATAAATTTGATTAAAGGATATATGGCGCTTATTGGACTTTTATGCATTCTTAGTATATTTGTTGGATTGTGTATCGCGATACGCGAAGAAAAAAGAAAAAATAATATACTTTTTAATTTAGGTATGGTTAGGCGTGATTTTAATAAACATTATCTAGCGCAATTACTGCTAATAAGCATTATATCAATAATTGTTTCTGCTATTGTTGTAACATGTTTTGCTTTTAATTTAACAAAAATTTTACTTATTGCGAAAGTTTATACTTCGGCCAGTGTTGACTTCCTTGCATTGGGCTTAATATCACTTGCAGCAGTTGTGATGGGCGCCCCATTGTCACTATATTTTGCAAAGTATTCACAAAAAGTCATAAAAGAAGAAAGGTTAAATGATTTTGAAAATTGAAGTATTTTAAATTTTGTGAAATTTACTTCATTCTGCTTGACTATACAAACTGCATGTGGTATACTGACTAGGATTTAAAAGGAGAAAAAATGGAAAAGATAAAATCAAACTTAAGAAAAATTATCTTGTCTATTGTGCTTGTGGTTATGTTGATCACTGCCCCTGTATTAACCCTCGCATGTAAGAAAGATAAAACAGAGGATAATAACTACAATGTTATTATGACAGTAGCCTCAATACCGCCTGTTCTTGCAGCGTTAAATTCCATAGAGAGTGGTAGACCAACTTATGCATGGGCAGAAAGAGGGAAAACTTATCAAGGCATTACAAGCGTCGATGGCTTTACTGCAATCGAGGGTTTAAATACTGGAGCAAATGCGTCAACAGGTTTAACTTCAGAAATAAAAACCAATACAGTCAATACTATTGAACAAATAATTGCTAGAAATGAAAAAGCACATATTACACTCTATTGCGTAGACTATAATGCTTTTGCAGCATATGCTGTTGCTCAACAAGCAGGGCTTGATGATGGTCAATTTACAATCGCTATGATTGAAGATGGATCAAAGGCATATAGTGAACTTTATACGTACTATGTTGAGGGACAAACTAGCGCGGAAGAGGCAACAGCCAACTATACATCATTAGTGGAGGATTATGCCGAGGTATTAAATACAATTAAAGAGCA
>CADBOH010000065.1 GCA_902796285.1 uncultured Eubacteriales bacterium
AATGATAACTGCAGCATTGTCATCAAATCTGATGTGAGAACCATCGGCTCTACGAAGTCCTTTTGAAGAACGAACGATAACAGCTTTAACAACATCACCTTTCTTAACAGTTCCACCAGGGATAGCCTTTTTAACAGAAGCAACAATAACATCGCCGATGTTTCCGCTTCTTCTGTAAGAGCCACCAAGAACTCTGATACACATAATTTCTTTAGCACCAGTGTTATCTGCAACTTTCAATCTTGTTTGTGGTTGAATCATATCATCCTCCTACTTAGCTTTTTCAATGATTTCTACAACTCTGAAATATTTATCCTTAGAATAGTGACGAGTTTCCATGATTTTAACTGTGTCACCAATTCCGCATTCGTTGTTTTCATCATGAGCTTTGAATGTTTTCGACTTTTGAACTACTTTTTTATAAATTGGATTTTTAACTCTGGAAACGACTTTAACTACAACAGTTTTGTCCATTTTACCAGCGCTTACTACTTCACCGATACGTGAAATTCTTGCATTTCTACTTTGTTCCATCGTTTCCTCCATTTGCTTCTAATTCTTTTTCTCTAAGAACTGTTTTTACTCTTGCGATA
Source organism: uncultured Eubacteriales bacterium (assembly GCA_902796285.1). Classification (GTDB taxonomy): domain Bacteria; phylum Bacillota; class Clostridia; order Christensenellales; family UBA1242; genus Caccovivens. Next base: position 594 of record CADBOH010000065.1, read on the forward strand.
TCTTTTTTAACATTGTGTAATGCCATTGGATTTGCAAGAGATCTAGTAGCATGAGAGAAACGAAGATTGAATAATTCGCTGTTTAATTCTTTAAGTTTTGCATTAAGTTCAGCGATTGATAGATATTTAATTTCGTTAATTTTCATCTTTCACACCACCTTCTTCTTTCTTTATAAATTTTGTCTTGCAAGGAAGTTTGTGTCCTGCAAGTCTAAGTGCTTCTTTGGCAACTTCTTCTTTAACGCCTTCGATTTCAAAAAGCACTCTACCTGGTTTTACAACTGCAACCCAGAATTCAGGAGAACCCTTACCAGAACCCATACGAGTATCTGCAGGTTTCTTTGTTACAGGCTTGTCTGGGAAGATTTTAATCCAAACTTTACCGTCTCTTCTAGTGTATCTAGTTAAAGCGATACGTGCAGCTTCAATTTGATTTGATTTAATCCAGCAAGGCTCAGTTGCAACGATTCCATAACTACCATAAGCAAGTGTATTTCCTCTAGTTGCTTTACCTGTCATTCTGCCTCTGTGAACTCTTCTTCTTTTAACTCTTTTAGGCATTAACATTGTTATTGTCCTCCTTTACGTTATTAAGACGTTGAGATGACTTGTTGCCAAGGATTTCACCCTTGTAAATCCAGCATTTAACACCGATTTTACCAATCATAGTATAAGCTGCTGTTTCACCATAATCAATATCTGCTCTAAGAGTGTGAAGAGGAACAGATCCTCTAAATTGTTTTTCAGTTTGTGCTTTTTCATTTGCTTTAAGTAAAACACCACTTACTTGAACTTTGCATCCCTTAGCACCAGCTTTCATAACTCTTTCAATAGCTTGTTTTAAAGCTCTCTTTGCAGCAACACGTTTTTCAAGTTGCATTGCAATGCTTTCAGCAACAAGTTGAGCATCAAGGTCTGGCTTTTTGATTTCTTTTACGTTTACAAGTAAAAGTTTTACAGGTCTTGCAATTTTAGCAATTTCTTTTTTAATTGCTTCAATTCCAGCGCCCTTTGTTCCAATAATCATACCAGGCTTGCCAGTGAAGATATTAACAACAAGTTTTCCTTCTGTTCTTTCAATAGTTACCTTTGAAATTGAACATGCTTTATACTTATTCATTAAAAAGTTTTTGATATCTTGGTCTTCCTTGAGGTTTGCAGCAAAAGTTTTCTTGTCTGCATACCATGTAGAATTCCAATCTTTATTGATACCTACTCTAAGTCCTATTGGACTAACTTTTTGTCCCATTCTTAGCCTCCTACCACTTCATCTAACACAATTGTGATATGTGAAGTCTTTTTGAGTATTACGTTTCCAGAACCCTTTGCTCTAGCAGACATTCTTTTGAATTGTGGGCCGCTAGTAACATAAGCTTCTTTAACAAATAATGTGTCAACAGCTTTTCCCATGTTGTTCTCAGCGTTTGCGATAGCACTTTTGAGAACTTTAAGGCTTTCGAATGCACCTTTATCAGGCATATTTTCAAGTATTGCAACAGCTTGAGTTGCTCTCTTTCCACGGATAAGATCAAGGATATAAGTGATCTTTGATGGGCTAATTCTAACATATTTAGCTTGAGCGTGTGCAAATTTTGGCTGTGCATTACGTTTTTCTGCTTTTTGTCTAATTCTTGTAGCCATTCTTCACCTCTTATTTCTTCTTCACTGTAGTTGCCGACTTTTTGATATGTCCCTTGTAAGTTCTTGTTGGAGCGAATTCTCCAAGTTTGTGTCCTACCATTTCTGCAGTACAATATACAGGGACATGTTTCTTTCCATTGTGAACTGCAAATGTAAATCCTACGAAATCAGGATAGATAGTAGATGATCTTGACCAAGTTTTGATAGGTCTTTTAACGCCAGATTCTTGCATCTCGGCAACCTTCTTAACAAGACTTGGGTGAACATAAGGCTTTTTCTTTAATGATTTGCTCATAATTCTCTCTCCTAATTAACTCTCTTAACCATTAAGCGGTTAGAACGATTTTTCTTCTTTCTTGTCTTGTATCCAAGAGCAGGTTTGTTCCAAGGAGTAACAGGTGAAGCAAATCCGACTGGGCTCTTACCTTCACCACCACCGTGTTTGTGGTCGTTAGGGTTCATAGCAACACCACGAACGGCTGGTCTAACACCCATATGTCTATTTCTTCCTGCTTTTCCAAGAGAAACAAGCTCATGATCAATATTTCCAACTGTTCCGATAGTTGCACGGCAAGTGAGTAAAACTTTTCTCATTTCACCACTTGGAAGTCTAAGTGTAGCGTATCTGCCTTCTTTAGCCATAAGTTGAACTTCGCTTCCTGCACTTCTAGCAAGTTGTGCACCTTTTTTAGGTTGAAGTTCAATATTATGAATAAGTGAACCTACTGGAATAGATGAAAGTGGAAGTGCGTTGCCGACTTTGATTTCAACATCTTCTCCACTCATAACAACATCACCATCTTTAAGTCCTACTGGAGCGATGATATATCTTTTTTCTCCATCAGCGTAGTTTAAAAGTGCAATGTAAGCTGTTCTGTTTGGATCATATTCGATACCAACAACTTTTGCAGGGATATTGTCTTTATTTCTTTTGAAATCGATTACACGATATTTTTGTCTGTTTCCACCACCTTGGTGTCTAACAGTAACTTTTCCTTGATTATTTCTACCAGCGTTTTTATCTTTCTTTTCAAGTAGAGATTTTTCAGGAGTTTTCTTTGTTACTTCGTCATAAGAAGAGGTTGTATAAAATCTTCTTCCTGCAGACGTAGGTCTATGAATCTTAATTGCTGCCATTTCTATATAACCTCCTATTAAGATAAGCTATCGAAGAATGCAATTGACTTAGAATCTGCTGTTAATTTAACAACTGCTTTTTTATAATCACTTGTTCTGCCAACTGTTCTTCCAGCTTTTGTGTTTTGAGTTTTCTTATGGCCCTTAACAATAAGTGTGTTAACTGAAGCAACTTTAACTCCAAAAAGTTCTTCAACGGCCTTTTTAATTTCGATTTTACCAGCATTTTTTGCAACTACAAATGAATAAACTTTGTTTGCAATTCCTGCGTAACTTTTCTCAGTGAGAAGTGGTCTGATAATGATTTTATTTGCTTCCATTATTCTGCGTATGCCTCCTCAAGTTGTTTTATTGCTGATTGAGTCAATACAATGTTTTTGTTTGAAATAATTTCGTAAACATTAAGATTGTCAATCTCTGAGATGTTAAGACTTGGGATGTTTGCTGTTGCAAGTTTAGCGTTTTGGTCGTTTGTATCATTTACAACTAAAACTGACTTGTCAAATTTGAAAGCATCAACGAAAGCCTTAGCTTCTTTTGTTTTTGGTGCACTAAATTCGAATTTGTCAAGAACAACAAGTTCATTTTGTGCAAGTTTTGCGCTGATTGCGCTGAGAAGAGCATATCTCTTCTTTTGTTTGTTAACCTTTTTAGAGAAATCTCTTGGCTTTGGAGCAAATACAACTCCACCACCAGTCCATTGTGGACCCTTTGAAGAACCTTGTCTAGCTCTTCCTGTTCCTTTTTGACGCCAAGGTTTTTTAGCATGTCCTCTTACTTCACTTCTTGTAAGAGTTGACTTTGTTCCTTGTCTTTGATTTGCATTGTAAGCTACAACAACTTCGTGAATAAGAGGTTCGTTGTATTCAACTGCAAAAAGGTCGTCTGGGAGATTAACTTCGCCAACTTCTTTGGCTAACATATTAAAAACTTTAACTTTTGCCATTTTTTAACTCCTTTAATTACCTTTTTTAGCTTCACGGATTGTTATAACTGAACCCTTAGGACCAGGAACACAACCTTTTACGAGAAGAATGTTTCTTGAAACGTCAACTTTAACGATCTCAAGATTTTGCATTGTAACTCTTTCTACACCATAGTGTCCAGGCATGTGTTTGTTTTTGAACACTCTTGATGGAGTTGAGTTAGCGCCCATAGAGCCGACTTCTCTATGAACAGGGCCAACACCGTGAGTCATTTTAAGTCTGTGTTGGTTCCATCTTTGGATAACGCCAGTGAATCCACGACCACGTGAAGTTCCTGTAACGTCAACCTTGTCACCCTCAGCAAAGATGTCAGCTTTAACTTCTTGTCCGAGTGTGTATTCGTTTGCATTGTCAAACTTGAGTTCCTTAACAATTCTGTAAGTGTCAATTCCGGCTTTCTTGAATGCACCTGTCATTGGTTTGTTTACTCTTTGAGCTTTTTGTTTGTCAAATGCAACTACGACTGCATTGTAACCGTCTGTTTCGTTGTTTTTGATCTGAACAACTGGGCAAGGACCAGCCTCAACAACAGTAACTGGGATAACTACGCCTTCAGGGGTGAAGACTTGAGTCATGCCAAGTTTCTTGCCTATAATTGCTTTTTTCATTTTCTTGTCTTCCTCCTAAATTATAGTTTGATCTTTATGTCAACCCCTGCTGGCAAGTCGATCTTCATAAGAGCGTCAACCGCTTTTGCAGATGGTGAATAAATATCGATAAGTCTTTTGTGAGTTCTTGACTCAAATTGTTCACGACTGTCTTTGTATTTGTGTGGTGAACGAATAACTGTAACTACTTCCTTATCTGTTGGAAGTGGAATTGGCCCTGCAACCTTTGCGCCGAACTTTTCAGCTGTATCAATGATTCTTCTGCAAGCTTCATCAATAAGCGCATGTTCGTAGGCCTTCAATTTAATTCTAATAACTTGTGTTGCCATTAATAATAAAACCTCCTGTAATAGCACTATCTAACCATCACATCTTAGCCCTTTGTGAGTATGTTACACATACCCGTGTGTATCGCGCTGTAGGACATTAAAAAATGTGATCTCATGGTTAGCCGCCCGTAGTCTATGCCACGAACTTGTCCACATAAATTCTCTTTGATTGCCGGTAACCAAAGTAACCTTATGTTTCAACCCAATAATTCACAGCTAGTATATGATAGCAGAGATAGGATTTGAAGTCAAGCATTTTTCGAAAATAATTTTAAAATTTTTATAATATTTTATAAGGTTAATTTTACTAGGTATATATTAATAATAAAAGAAGTGCGCGAAGCACTTCTTTTGAAAGTTATTCATTTTCATCGTCATCTTTGTTATCTTCTTCTTTTGGGGTATAGTCAGCAACTATTTCACCAACTTGCTGTCCACCTTCGCTTGGCCTGTCTGGCTTTCTTACATCGTAGTATTTTATGCCGCTTAACCCCTCCAAATCCATAGCAAAATTAAACACTTCTTGTGCAACTGGTTGAAGTCTAAGGCCTTCCCAATCCTTTCCAGTAACTTTTTTGCTCTCTCCTCTTTTAAATTTTTCTTCCTCATTTAAAACATTTGGCAAAATATTATTGTAAACAAAACAGCCATGATAAGAGAATTGCAAGCCATTGACAGTAATCATAATTAAATTTTGTTGATCAGGAAAACGCTCAAATGTTACGTCATCAAAATTATTGCCGAGGATAGCGAGCAATGCAACATTCACAAACCTTTTAAATCCATATCCATTTTTAAATGTCATTTTAGGAAATTCTTCGCGCAAAAGTTGAGCAACTTCTTGTTTTTTGTTTCCGCCACTTTTTATGTATGCATTCAAATAATTTAATGAGGCACAGAACAAGAACAAATCTTCTTTGTTTAAAACTGCAATGCTTAAATTTTCAACAGCCTGCTTTGCAGAAACAGGATTTGTCTTCAAGTTTCCTCCATTCCTTAACCTTGCCTTTAATTTTTGTACATCATTGATTTTTGTCATAATTCCTCCCCATTGTATGAAAAATAAACAAAAAATTTGAAAAACGATCTAATTTGACACTTATTTTTGTTTAATTAAATTATAAAACATATTTTTCATAATGTCAATAGTAATAAAAAAACACTTTCAAAAAGTGTTTAAAAAGATATAAGTTTAAGCCCTGTTCTCCACTCAAAATTTTGGCAAAACAAATTATAGGCTTGCACCTCACCATTGCCACCAAGCTTAAGTGTGGATAGCTTGTCATAATCGGTATTATTCAAAACCCTGATCGCACTATAACAAACATTTGAAATTGGAAATGATAAATTTGTTTTGCAAGATGGGCAAACAATCTCGCCGATATCTAAGTTTAAATATTTATTTGAAAGCACACCACCACAAGACGAGCATCTTTCAGTCAAAAAATTGTATCCCATAGCACCAAAAACAGTGATTAAAAATTTATCAACTACATAAAATTTTTTAGTCCCATCATAACACAATGTTTTAAGGGCCTTAATGAGCTCTATAAAAAGTAGTGGATTTGGCTCAAGCACAACTTTGTTTACAATATCTAAAATTGCACATCCCTCATAATATTTATCAATATCTTTTGTGAGCTCAAAAAAATTGTCGGTTATGTCAACGGACGTGATAATATTTACACCTTTGCCCTCTTCAATAATAAATTCACCAAAACAAAAGGGCTCCTTTGCAGACTTTAGTTTAGCCTTATCACCACGGACGCCCTTCATTGAAGCAGATATCTTTCCTTGTTCTAGCGTAAAGAGTTGAACAATCCTATCTTTTTCTTTGATATTTGTTCCACCCAAAACAATAGCCTTAACTTTTGTTGACATTTTTACTCCCGCTCAAAATAATCTTCATTAAGCAAGTCGAGTTCTCTTAAATCAGCCATCAACTCCATTGCATCAAAAACATCACCGGTAATTCTAAAAATCTCCCAGCTTTCAAGCACATTATTCTTTTGGAGTTTGATGTTTAAAGATTCCATTTTCTTCCTTCTACAATTTTAGTATATACCAAAAATTTAAAAAACTTCAAGTGTTTTTGAAAAATTTTTTAAATATTTTTTAGACATTACTTTTGCGCGCTGTCATTAATAAAACAAGACGCGGTTAACAATTACGTTGGGCGATAAGTTTATAGCCGAAAAAATATTATAGAGGTTTTGCCCACAAGTAAATATTTGTCGCGGAAACGAACAGGCAAGACTGCATTGATTAAAATTTAAATTACAAGGCATTTTTACTCCTCCAGCCCCTATTATCATTATATTCATAAAAAAGAAAAAATTTAAAAAAGTTTAAAAAAACTGTTGACAAGTTACAAAATGTTATGCTATATTAAAAGAGCGTTAAAGCAATGGAAGCTTAGCTCAGCTGGGAGAGCATCTGCCTTACAAGCAGGAGGTCATAGGTTCGATCCCTATAGCTTCCACCATAAAGACTGCATTTGGCAGTCTTTTTTTGTTGTATTTTGACAAATATAACAAAGTCAACTTGAAAAGTTGAGGTGGAAGCTACAAGACACTTGAGTAAAACGAAAGTTCTTTTAATTCCACCAGAAAATTCACGTGAGTGAATTTTTTTATTGCATTTTATTAAATGCAATAAATTAAGCGTATGCTTTTGGTGAAAGCTACAAGGTTCTTGAATGAAGTGAAAGGTTCTTTTAATTCCACCATAAAGACTGCATTTGGCAGTCTTTTTTGTTGTATTTGTTTAAGTTAATAAAAAAGGCCTGCACCAGCAGGTCTTTTTTAAGTTATTCAGCCTTTTTTGCTTTTGCTTTAAGCTCTTTGTTTTCTTTTAAAAGATCACGGATCTCTTTAAGAAGATATTCGGTAGAATTAAGTTTAGCTTCTTCTGCCTCTGCTGCAGCCTTAGCTTCCTCTGCCGCCTTTGCCTCAGCCTCTTTTTGAGCCTTTTCATCTAAGTATTTTTTAACAGCTTCTTTGTCTCTAGTGTTAATACCAAGAGCTTTGCACTCCTTCTTTTGTTCCTTAGTGAGTCTTCCCTTTGCCCTAGCTTTTTCCTCAGCGCTTTTCAAGAATCCTTTGCTCTTCATGATTACTCTCAAAATTGAGAAAAGAACAAGCGCAACAATCAAGAAGTTGATGATTGCTTGAATAAATGTTCCCCAATCAATAAAGATACATTCTGGGTTAACACTGCTAACACCATTTGAATCTACCACCAAGTAATCCTTACCATTTAAAACAGTAATAAGGTTGATGCCCTTTCCACCTGTGCAGGCAAATACAACCAAGTTTACAAGTGGCATAAAAATTCCATTTACAAGTGCGGTGACAATTGCACCAAAAGCTGCACCAATGATAACACCGACAGCCATATCAACAATATTTCCACGACTTACAAAAGCTTTAAAATCTTTAAAAAAGTTCTTCATTTGTTCCTCCTTTTTTTATTGTAACATCAACACTCAAAAATTCAAAATGTTTTTAATGTTTTTATTTAATTTATATTATAAAAATTTTTGTTTCACAAACTAAAATAACAAACCGCTCACAACACAATTATATATACTAAAAAAGTGTTTTACCAGATATATCCACTATCCATTAACATTGTAATTTTTTATAACAGCAGCCTCTATATAGCGCAAATAAAAACACACCAGCGTTTAAACTGATGTGTTTTGTTTTTGTAAAACATTCTAGCTCATTACTTTGAGTCGTCGCTTGAGCCTTTCCCGGTTCCAGAACCACTGCCAGATGCTTTTGATGTGCTATTAAGCTCATCAAGTTTCTGCTGTGTCTTCTTCTGCTCTTTAACAAACTCTTCCATAAGTTTAGTTTGTTTCTCTGATTCTTTTTGAGCTTCCTTAGCGTTTTGTTTAGCAAGCTTATCACCGCTAAGTTCAGGCTTAGCATCCCAAGCACCACCCTTGAATGTGAATGTGCCTTTAAATGCCTCTTTAGCTCCGTTGACAACCTTATCAATACCCATTTGGGCCCCAATATTTTGAACGTTTTTAGTAAATACATCGGCGATGGTTTTTCCAAGAGATGTTGAGTCTACAGATTTTGTAAAGTTCTTTCCAAGATCCTCGAACATTCCTCTCGACTCTTCTCCAAACTTATCAAACGGGTCAACAAATGTCTTCTTAAGCGTACTTGCTGCTGTACCCTCGTATTTGCCGTCTTCACCAACCTTTAAGCCATACTTTTTCTCAATCGCAGATTGACGACTCATGTCGTGGCCTGCTATACCCTCTCGGAGTTTATATTTAAATATTGCTTCCTGAACAGCACCATCGGCACTACTCAATTTTGCATAGTCTTCCATGTTTGAAGCTTTATTAACAGCTTTTTCCTCCGCATCATTTCTAACTTTACGCAAATCGGCATCGGACGCTTTTTTATGCAACTTTTTATATTTTTCTACTGCATCATTACCGGCCTTATCAATTGCTCCGTCCGCATTATATTTTGTTCTTAAATCATTATAAACTTGGTCTCTATTTGCCTTTGCAGTTTCTAATGCCTTTTCAGCATCATTGAATTTCTTATATGAACCTTCTTTAAATTCGCCTTTATGCTTACCGTGTTTAACCGTGTGCCCTTCTAATCTGTTCTTTCTCCAATTTGCTCTAGCACCAGCTGTTGCACTTCTTACAGTTTGCCCAGCTTTCCAAGCCATCTTTCCGGTTACTCTTGCAGTGCCGAGACCGATTTTAGCGGTTGTGCCAATGCCTTTTTTAAGGTTGGCTGAAACATCACCTTTCATACCGCCGCCAACTGACAGAGCATCGGCTCCACCTACAAAGCCTGAAACCATTGAAATAAAGTCTTTTGCCATAACAAGACCAACAACAAGTAAAACAACATCAATAATAGCATCGATTACGCCAATGTTATAGAATTTGATTGTTTGGATATAAGGCAAAATGAGCAATAATAAGTTAAACCCAACTATTGAACCAATTGCCATAAGTATCTGTTTGATAAACTGGCTACTCCATTCCTTAAACGCCTTAAAGTTATCCAGTGGTGCCAATCCTAACAAGGCAGGATAAATTAAGAATAATGCCGCACCTTTGATAAGTCTTGACATAAGGCCAAGGATAATTGATATCATCATTGAGAATGTAGCAAACACACCTGCAAAACCAATGATGAAGTTAAACTTCCAAAGATTGTAGAACTGCCAAACTAGTGCAGGATTGAATTTTGTGAAACTCTTCATATTAATAGAAGCAAACATATCTGCGACAGATGAAACTTTTAGTTCGGTTGCGTTTGTAATTTGATTGTAACTCAAATTTCCAGATGTATGAAGGTTATTTTGGAACGCAAAGTCTACTTGATAAGCAACATATTCTTGCTTATTTTCGGAATTTGTATAATTGTTTGAATCGCTTCTGGCAAAAATTTGTTTACCACCAACTGAAATACTAGCTAAACTTGCGTAAGTCGCGCCATTCCTAAAATCTCCA
>CADBOH010000066.1 GCA_902796285.1 uncultured Eubacteriales bacterium
AGAAATTAAAACGATAAAAAAGCCGAGGCATTTAGTCTCGGCTTTTATCTTAAATCATCTAAAACTTTCATGGCGTCTTCCCCAAAACAGATAGTTTTGTTTTTAATTTCATCGCTAGCAAATGGATAATCTTTGTTTATTCTGATGAGGGTGAAATCCTTATTTTGATAGGTCATTCTTTCAAAAGGGTATTTGATTATTGCAGGGGTGTTGTATCCAACACCGATTTCAATCAAAACAACTTTTTTGCCTTTAATTTTATCAAGAAAATTTTGATATAAGTTTGCGTGTTCATACCATCCATCATCTTACACAAATCTATCATCTGCTCGAAGATTCATTTCCATATTTCTCCCACAAACTGGACATTTTGGGATTAACTCTGTTGGAACTAATCCGTTTTTTTGTTTGAAATACATTGTCTCAATAAGTTCTTTATTATCATAAGTTTTGTTGTGGCATGGAACGGAGCATTGAAAAAGCCCGTAGTCGCCCTGTGTGTAAAATAGTTTTTCTTTATCAAAGCCTGCAATTTGAAATTGGTGGTCAACATTTGTTGTTATCACAAAATAATCTTTATTTTTTACAAGTTCAAAAAGTTTTGAATAGGCTTTGTTTGGGGTGGTTTCAAGATATCTATTTATGTAGACATATCTAGACCAATAAGCCCAGCGTTCTTCATCGGTTTTGTAAGGATAAAATCCGCCTGAGTACATATCTTTAAAGCCATATTTTTCTTCAAAATCTTTGAAATATTTATCAAATTTTTCTCCAGAGTATTCAAATCCGCCAGCAGTTGAAAGACCTGCGCCCGCACCAATTAGAACATATTCTGCATCACAAATCGATTTTTTTGCTCTTTCAATTTTACCTAAGTAACTTTCTTTCATAAAAACTCCTGTCTAAATCTTTAAAAACATTAAATATAACTTTTATGCTGTAATTATTTTCTTTGAGCCATTTTTTAACACTTTCAACAGCGATAATGCATGCTTGGTCATTTGGAAAGCGAAATTCACCAGTTGAAATACAACAAAACGCGATTGATTTTAACTCCATTTTTTTTGCAAGATTAAGCGAACTAATATAGCAATTCGCAAGGTCATTTTTGTCTTTTTCTGTAAGTTGTCCCCAAATGCAGGGCCCAACTGTGTGTATTATATATTTGCTTGGCAAGTTATAGCCATTTGTGATTTTTGCGTTTCCGTTTGGCTCATCATGGCCTTGAAGATGCATCAACTTGTTTAAATCGTTTCTTATTTGAAATCCACCACGTGAAATTATTATATTGTCAATGCATTTGTGATGTGGCACAAAGCAGCCAAGAAGTTTTTTATTGCCAGCATTGACAATTGCATCAACTGCAAGAGTAGTTATGTCACCCTGAAAAATGCCGATTGAGTTTTTAAAAGAAAGGTCTTCAAGCGTGACGATCTTATTTTCATTTCGTTCACTTGAAAGCAGCTTGTTTTGAAGTGCGAAAAATTCTTCTCCAAAATCAAAAGGAGGAATTTGGTTAAGTAGTCCCCATAGCAGATCTCTTTTTTGGTTGTAATTTGCATTTTGAGGGATCTTCACTCTAAAATTTTGAGAAATAATTTCAAGGAGTCGGTTTACAACTTCTTCTTTTTCTTTGTTTGTTAAAACAATATCACTTTTTAAAGTGGATTTAAGATCTATTAAATTTTTATAGTCATCTAATGTTATCATGTTATAATTATATCATTTGATAAAAAAAATCCAAATTTATTTTTAATTTTTCTGCAAATTAAAGCAAATTATGATATAATTGTTTTCGAGGAATAAACATGATAATATCTACAGGCATGAGAACGGATATACCTGCATTTTATTCAAAGTGGCTAAATAATAGGCTTAAAGCGGGTTATGTTTGCGTGAGAAATCCATATTACAGAAGTCAAGTAACAAAATATCTACTTAATCCTAGCGTGGTGGATTGCATTTGTTTTTGCACAAAAAATCCATTGCCCATATTGCCATATTTGGATGGGGAGCTTTCAAAATATAATCAATTTTGGTTTGTAACAATAAATGCCTATGGCAAAGATTTTGAGCCTCATGTTCCAGATAGAGAACATGTCATAGAGGGCTTCAAACAAATTTCAAAACGGGTGGGGCCAAATGCAATAGGTTGGAGATATGACCCAATATTTTATGGCAACAGTTACGACAAGAAAAAGCACATTGAGGAATTTTCAAAGATTGCAAAAGCGCTTAGTGGTTATACAAATCAGTGTGTAATTAGTTTTTTAGATCTTTATGATAAAGTTAAGAAAAATGCGCCGGGCATATACTCACCAAACAATGAGGAACAAATTGAATTAGTGAGAGAACTTGTGAAAATCGCCGAAGAAAACAAAATAAAGATTCGAAGTTGTTGCGAGGGAACACATTTAGCACATTTAGGAGTTGACGTGAGTGGTTGCCAAACAAAAGAAGTCATTGAAAGAGCCATAGATTTAAATTTACTCGTTCCAAAAACAAAAAATCAAAGGGCAGTTTGCAATTGTTTGCTGGGACAGGATATCGGTGCCTATAATACATGTGGGCATCTGTGCAAATATTGTTATGCAAATGCGG